>JABEVA010000348.1 GCA_013044065.1 Phycisphaerae bacterium | reverse complement strand
GCTGAAGCTCTGGGCATCGCCGTTACTTATGAAGGTAGGTATGCCGCGGCGATGTCGCATCGGCTGGCGGAGGCGATAGGATCGGCCGTATTCGGCATTTATCTTGCTCTGGCCAATGTGCTGTGGATGGGCACGGACGACCCGACGGAAATTCTGACCATGGCCCGCCCGATCAAGCAGGTTCACTTCAAGGAGACTCGCGTGGGGCCGGGCGATCGCCATCCCGGCCAAGGTCGTGTGAAGTATGCCGAATCGATGGCGACCCTAAGGACAATCGGCTACAATTCATGGATGGTATTTTAAACACCCGCGGGCAGTTCGGATGAGATTGCCGCCGACATCACATTAGCTAGGAAGTGTTTTACCTGACCGCAACCCCGCAAGGTAGTGTTCATGATGCAAACCGGCTTTAATCATTCGGCGATTCCCGTGAGGGCCAACGTTGACATTTTGATTGTCGGCGACGGGTCCGCTGGATGCCTTCGCCCCGCGTTTGCGCAGGCAGGGCGTAGCCGAAGAACTGCCGCACAAAGTGTTTGCCACCACGCCGGCGGACTGCTATCAGTTCGCGCCGGTAGCGGCTTGAAGCCACGTGGTTCAACTGGAGAATAGATCATTGCTGAAAAATGGAAAATTGCCGGCATTAACTTTGACCACATGCACATGGGCGACTTGCTGCGCATGGCCTTTAACCATCCGGGAGCCGAAATCGTCGGCATCTGCGATGAGCAGCAGGATCGCATGGCCGCTGCCATGGACAATTTTAAACTGCCGGACGATCGCGTGTTTACTGACTATCGGGCCTGTCTGGAAAAAACCCAACCGGATCTGGTCATTCTTTGCCCGGCCACATCCCGCCATGCCCAATGGACCGAAAAGGTGGCCCCATTTGGGGTCCATATTCTTATGGAGAAGCCTTTTGCCGCCACCTTGCCCGATGCCGACCGGATGATCGCCGCGTTAAAAAAGACCGGCAAAGAGTTGATTATCAACTGGCCGCTGCGCTGGTATCCATCGCATGTCACGGCCAAACGTCTGGTAGATCAAGAAACCATCGGAGAGGTGGTGGAAGTGCATTATTACGATGGCAACCGAGGGCCTATGCGGCACGTCGCCGATAAAGTGGAAATCACTGAAGAGCTGGCGGCGCGGGAAAAATCCAAATCCTGGTTTTATCAAAAAGCCCAGGGTGGCGGATCACTGTTGGATTACTTGGGCTACGGCACGACGCTGGCCACATGGTTTATGAACGGTAAAGCTCCGCTGGAGGTGACCTGCATGGTAGATCAGCCGACGGGACTGGAAGTGGATGAACATTCCATGACCATCGCGCGGTACGACTGTGGGTTATCCAAATTCGAAACCCGGTGGGGCACATTGACCGATCCGTGGACGCATCAACCGCAGCCCAAGTGCGGTTTTGTGCTGGTGGGCCGTAATGGAACCATCAGCAGTTACGACCATGAAAAGACCATCCGTGTGCAAACGCGGTACTACCAAGCCGGTCGCGATGTTCCCGTTGACACCCTGGCCTATCCGCAGCGCAACCCCATTGAACACGTACTACACTGTCTGCAAACCGGTGAACCAATTACCGGGCCGCTTTCGCCAAACATCGCCCGCATCGGCCAGCAGATTGTCGACTCGGCGGTACGCAGCGCCGCCCTGAAACAAACTGTTCCTCTGGTGAGTTGATTGTTTTACCCCACCATTTTTTTAAAGACCCCATCATGGCAAAAAAGAAAACCTACGGCCTGGGTAAGGAGTCCGGCGGCCCCACCATCGCCGCGCCGAACCTGCCCTACCACCCGAAAAATCCTCGGCGCTACAATCCCCCCATCGGCCTGATCGGTTGCGGCGGAATATCCGAACAACACCTGACCGCCTATCGCAAAGCCGGATATAACGTGGTGGCATTATGCGATCTTATTCCAGAACGCGCCGAAAATGGGCGCAGGCAATTCTTCCCCGACGCCCAAACCTATACCGATTACCGCGACCTGCTCAAACGCGATGATATCGAAGTGGTCGATATTGCCACGCACCCCAAGGAGCGGGCCTATCTGATCCCCGCATCGCTGAAGGCCCGCAAGCACACGCTCTCGCAGAAGCCTTTTGTGCTCGACTTGGATAAAGGCTATCACTTTGCCAAGCTGGCGGATCAGAAAGGGGTGCTGCTGGCCGTGAACCAGAACGGCCGCTGGGCTCCGCAATTCGCTTACACCCGCCTCGCCGTTGGCAACGGACTGCTCGGCGACATTCTGGCCGCACATTTGCATTGTCACTGGAATCACGACTGGATCACCCCCACGATTTTTAACCGTGTTCACCATATTATTTTGTATGATTATGCCATCCATTGGTTTGATATTCTCACCTGCATCATGGGCGACGCCCAAGCGAAAAGAGTATACGCGACGATTTGCCATGCCCACGGCCAGACCGCCACGCCACCTCTGCTCGGCGAGACCATCATTGAATACGACGGTGCGCAGGCGACGCTGGCCTTTGACGGCTTCACGCAGTTCGGTCAACTCGACACCATTTATGTCGCCGGCACCAAGCGAACCATCAATTCGCAGGGCAAAGGGAGCGGCTGCCATGAGCAATTGTTGCTTTCCACCACCAAAGGAATTGCCGCCCCCAAGCTTGAGGGAAGTTGGTTCCCGGGCGGTTTTTTGGGCAGCATGAGCGAACTGCTTAGAGCTGTCGAAGAAAAACGCTCACCGCTGAACAGCGCCCGGGATAACCTGCGTGGCCTGGCCGTATGCTTTGCGGCAGTCATCAGTGCCGAAACCGGCCAGCCGCAGATTCCAGGTAAAATACGTAAGCTTACACGCAATGTTTCACCTCGGAGGATCAACGTTAAGCCAAGGCGGTGAAACGGGGACGCAGCCTAATGGCATTAAAGTTAAACCGTAAGGGACTGGGCAAAATAAATTCGGGTTTTACGGCGCAGTAATTTTAGCTGCTGGCAAGACGCGACGGGCGCGCATACCCTGGCCTTGGGTCTGTAAGGAGCGAGCAACGCCGCCAGCGGCCCAAAAAAACAGCCGGAAAGTGTGAAGTTATTTTTGCCCGGTTCCTAAGTGTAAATCAAGCACCTGAGGCTATCGCTGTGGCTGGGGCGGCACCAGAAAAATGATAACGCCTTAAGGGCCGTCTATGGGATTATTGGCTCTCCGGAGACCGAGTTTGAAGCTAAAGGCGGTTTTCTCCCTATGCGTCCGGAGGTTGAAGAAAAAAGATTATTCCACCGCCCACGCGACTGTCTGTGGACGTCATGCCGTAGAGCCGATTCCCGATACTCAAAAGCGGCCCGGATGGATTTTCCCCGTCCAAGCTATGCGATGGCCTGCAAAATGGGTGCAGGACCCGCGCCGGCCAGTGTGAAAATTGTCTGCGAAGATGGTGCCCTTTTGTCACCGGCCGCCGTAGGGTGTTGTTTTGTAAGGCTGGAACTATCTGATACGCAAGAAATCGGCGCGAAATCGCACCCACGGTTTCGCTGAAATTATGAGGGTTTTCATCAGGTCAACCGTAGGGCAGGCCAGAGTCAGGCACGCGGCGCAGGGCGGATAATAGGCTTGGTCTCGCCCGCCCGCACCATGCGCGCCAGCAATCGGCCTTTCAATTCTTGGGCGATATCCAAATGGGACTTGGCTCCCGCCAAGTTATTAAGTTCCGCCGGGTCGGCCTCCAAATCGTATAGATACTGTTCCACGTATTGGTCCGCTTGCGAATCTTTCCAGCCATCTTTATCCGGTGCCGTCACGCCGTATTTCCACTGATGCGTGCGAATGGCCCGCCCCACTTGGGATTCGCTGATCTGCACAAAAACCTCCTGCGGCCATGCCGGCGATCGGCCACGCAGCAGCGGCAAAAGTGAGCGTCCCTGCATGGCCCTGGGAACGGCAATGCCCGCGGCATCCAGCAGCGTTGGCGCAAGATCAATGAGACTTACAAGCTGGCGCAGTTGCCCGCCACCTGTAAATGGTCCGCCGTAAAGGGCGGTCGGCACCCGAATGGAACTTTCGTGGCAACTCCGCTTGAATTCATCATTTCTGGTTTTGAAATGACAGCCATGATCGGACGTAAATAGGATGACGGTGTTATCCGTCAAGGCCAGACTTTTGAGGGCATCGCGAATGCGGCCCAACGCTTCGTCGAGGCGCTTCACCATGCCCCAATACCCACCCAAATGACGGGCTGCCACTCCACCGAGTTCTTCCAAATCCGCTGGCATCCAGCGGCCCTGATACTGCTGGCGATAGCCCTCGGGCGCGGGGTAATTGTCCAAATGGTTTTGTTGATGCGGCTCCAGAAAAGATAAAAACAAAAAAAATGGATTTTGCCGGTTGGCATCCACAAATCGGATTGCCGCATCGGTTAAACCATCCACCCGGTAGCCGGGCAAGCGCACCGGGTTATTCTTTTCATCAAACACATCGCACCGATAGGAATCGGAGGTCATTTCCAGCAAATTCGCCGCCAGCCAATGCTGGTAGCCACCCCGCTGCCCCACCGGCACAGGATCCTGATTGGCCAGATGCCACTTACCTATGTAACCTGTGGAATAACCCGCCTGGCGAAAATAATGGCCCAACATTTTCTGTCCCGGCTGGGGCACTGCTCCATTGCAATAACAACCCGTCGTGGTGGCATACAAGCCGGTTTGCAGACAACTGCGTGCCGGCCCACACACGGGTTGACAGGTAAAGGCGTTGAAAGCATGGGTTCCGCCGGCCGCCATGGCGTCGAAATTCGGCGTTAATCCCAGTGGATTGCCATGCACGCCGGTGCTGTCCCACCTCTGCTGGTCGGTCAAAAAGACAATGAAATTCGGACGCCCTGTTTTCTTCATAAAATGTCTTTCCTTTCAGTAGGCATTACGCATTTAGGCCGAAAATCTAAGAAGTCTGTTGGCCCGTATCGTCGCCACCGGCACCACCGGCTCGCACTTGGCCAGTTGCCCTCCCCGAACATGCTGTGCCGCACGACCCGCCGCCGCAACAACCGCCAACCACCATCAGCCCCCCACTGGTAAAACGCCAGCGCAACCACCGGCATCCATTCCACCAGAAAGACCCACTCCGACATGCGCCATTGGCCCGTGGCATGGTAAATCATCCATACCTGATAACTTAGCAACACGGTCCACGAAAATATCCAGGTGCTGGAATTCCATGCCAGCGGCAGCAACGCCAGCGGCCAGAGCACGTACCATGGATAAACCTGCGGCATCAACATCAGATAGAGCATCAACGTATGCCCCATCACCCTGGGTGCCGGCCAGCGCCCACGCCAGGCTGCAGCCAGAATGACCACCATCCCGCCCCACCACAAAACCGCCAGAATCGGGCGTATCGGACCCGCGTTTCCCTCGAACGCGAGCCAGCGCAGCAAATGAAAGAGCAGACCGTTGAATTCCCAATTTTGGGCGTAAATCCGCATGGTGCGGTAAAGGTCCGGTAGCCCGGTCATAAATGGCAGCAAACACGCCACCGTCACCAGAATATAAATCACCGCGGGCCGCGCCAGACGCTGTAGTCCAGCCCGCCAATTTTTTACCGGGGTTTCCTGAAAAAACCAGAGCACGAATACGGGAACGGCAATAATCGCGTAAATTTTGACCATCAGGGCCAACGCTAAACATGCCGCCGCCAGACCCCAATTCCTCTTATTTCCCGCCCAGAACGCCCCCATAAAAAAAAATACTCCCGGCGATTCCAGATGCCCATTACCGGCGATTTCGATCAGCGGCAGCGGATTCCATGCATATAGTACCGCCCACCACAGACTGCGTTTCATCTGGGCCAGAATCAGCAACAGCCAGATCACCACACCGACATCCGCCAACACATGCATTCCGCGGTAGGGCCAGAACCTCGGATTGTGGCCAAGCTGATAAAACAGGGCGTACCAACGCCGCGTGTTGCGCGGTGGGGGCACGGCGCGGGGATGAAACCGCCCTGCCGCCACAAAATGATGCTCCATCCAGGCCGCCGCCCCGAAGAGCACTTCCGACACTGGCCCATAAATCGTCGGCACCTGGGCATTGTTGCTCATGCGGTCCATTAAATCGTAAGGATACGACGCCACTTGAGCATAGGAAAGATTCCAGTTGGCCGGATGCCCCACGGCCATGTCGGTGGGCAGATAACGATAGGGATTCATCCCATGGATTACCACATGCCCATCACGTCGATAACGAAAAAAATCATCCGACAGGGTCGGCACCCACCAGACCATCATGGCTATGCGCAACCCCACCGCCACAATTAAAATAATTGCCACCGTCAGCCATGGCGGCAATTTGATGGCCCATGGCGGTGTGGTATGAAGCAGCCAGGCGATAGCCGACAAAAACACCATCACCAGCGCACTGCACATCCACAACCGCAACAGAATCGTCTTTTGGTCCATTTGAAAGCCGATCCGCACCAGCAACGCCCAGGCCGCCAGCGTCCCAGCCAGAATGCCCATCCATGCCAGCAGCCTTAGCCGCCGGCCCATGGAGCTTGAAGGTGTAACGACGTGTGTTGATTCAACCATCCGTACCCCGGTGCCCGATGGCAACGCACCCGGCCCGGAACCATGATAAGGCCGCCAGAGATTTCCGGGAATGAGCCTGCCGGCAAAACGCCGCAGCGACAATCAGGACGCGGCTTTGGGGGTTAAGATCATGATCATGCGGTTGCCTTCCAGCCGCGGCTCGCGCTCGGTTTTACACATGTTGCCCAAGTCGGTTCTAAAACGATCCAGAATCTGTCGGCCCAAGTCCACGTGCGCCATCTCTCGTCCACGAAACATCATGTTGAATTGCACTTTATGGCCTTCTTCCAGAAATTTTCGGGCTTTGTTCATGGTGGTGTTCTGATCGTGAACGTCGATTTTCACACTGCGGATGCGCAATTCCTTGAGTTGGGTCACATGCGAACCAGCATGTGACTTTTGTTCCTTTTTGCGCTGCTTATACTTCCACTTGCCATAATCCATCACCCGGCAAACTGGTGGTTTCTCCATCGGAGACACTTCCACCAAATCCATTCCGGCTTCACGGGCCGCGCGCATCGCTTCAACAATAGGGACCACGCCGATTTGCGTGTTATGCTGATCGATTAAACGAACCGGTGAAATACGAATCTGCTCGTTGCAACGCAACCCATGCTGACTAATGGCATCTGCTCCGAAAAAACCGTACCTCGCCAACCACAATAGGCCAAAGCCGACGGAAGCGAGCTGTACATTGGCTATTGATACCTCAAAGCCCGCAGCACGTCAAATTGACCACTACCGCCGGAACATAGCCAACCGTAGCCACCACCGCAGACAAACCTGCATACCTGATGCCTTCCCAGGCCTCCAAACGTTTCCGCCGACTGTTTCCATGGTGCTGTGGCAACCTGATGCCGCAATGCCGCGTGGGCCCGTGTAACCATTCGAGTAGCCCATTTAATCTATTGGTAATTTCGGCAATTCCGCGGTACCCGGCGTGGTCCAACCAAAACCTCCGCGAACCAAATTAAGGCCGGGTTTCGCGCAGAGCACTCGACTGACATCGCCATTGGCGTAACGAAAAAAATCGCCATGAGATGACGATTGAAACAGACGGCCAAACCTGCCAACTTTTAATGAAACAGAAAATGGGCAATATCGCCGTCTTGAAAGATGTAGGTTTTTCCCTCAGATCGCATTTTACCGGCGGCCTTAATCGCGGCCTCGGTTTTGTATTCCAGCAAGTCCGCCACACTGTACACTTCCGCGCGAATGAAACCCTTTTCAAAATCAGTGTGAATCACTCCCGCCGCCTGCGGAGCGGTGCAGCCACGCTGGATCGTCCAAGCCCGAATTTCCTTAGGGCCGGCGGTAAAATAACTTTGCAGGCCCAGCAGCTTATACGCCTCGTGGGCCACGGTTGCCAAGGCCGGTTCCGCCATGCCCAAATCCGCCAGCATGGCGGCTCGGTCTTGTTCCCCCAACTCAGCCAGCTCCGCTTCCAGTTTGGCGCATACGCCTACCACCAGGCCGGACTCCAGCTTCGCCCGCGCCCGCACTTTTTCCACCAGGGCACTTTTTCCGGGCATGTCGGATTCATCCACATTGGCGATGTACAAAACCCGTTTAGCACTCAGCAGTCCCAGACGGCTTAGAATTTTGAGTTCCTCCGGCTTCGTTCCGGCAATGGCCCGCACCCCGATTCCCTTTTGCAGGTTGTCAAAAGCCATTTCCATCACCGCCACTGTGGCCGCAGCATCTTTGTCACCGGACCGGGCCGTGCGCCGCTGTTTATCGAGGCTGCGTTCCAGCGTTTCCAAATCCGCCAGAATCAGTTCCGTATCCACCGTATCGATATCGCGCAGCGGATCGGCACCACCATCCACATGAATGACATCGGGGTCGGTAAAACAGCGTACCACATGCAAAATGGCATCTACCTCGCGAATATGGGATAGAAATTTATTGCCCAGCCCCTCGCCTTTGCTGGCCCCCCGCACAATGCCGGCAATATCCACCACACGCAATAACGCGGGCACAACCTTTTCCGTCGGTATCCATTGCCCAATCTGGGCCAACCGCGCATCAGGCACCGGGACCACACCAATGTTGGGTTCAATGGTGGCAAAGGGATAATTGGCCGCCAATGCCCCGGCATTGGTCAAGGCGTTAAACAACGTGGACTTGCCCGCATTGGGCAAACCGACAATTCCAACTTCCATGGAGTTTCCTTTTGGTTAGGGACCAGGCGAAGATAGCCCCAGCACTGTTAACAGCTTCCTTACGGTCGCGGCTCGGATGGTCGCACCTTACAGACCCAGAGCCAGGGTATGCGTGCCCGTCACGTCTCGCCAGCGGCCAAAATTTCGGACAAAGCCTCAGCGCCGTAAAACACGAATTTATTTTTGCGCGGTCCCTTATCCTGTGGGCACATCTTCCGCTTGCCCGACTGCGGCACAGGCAGGCCTTTTGGCATTGGAGACTATAGCAGCCGGTGTCAATTCAGCCAAACTAAGCCCTCAGCATTCGGCATTCAGCGGTCAGTGGGAGACGGCGGGCGAGACGCCCGCCCCCCAAGCCGCAGGATGGCATGGTTGTTATTTTCTCCAACGCCAGCGAAAATGCCGCCATGAAGCCCCAGTACTCACATTACAACGTGATCGTCATCGGGGGCGGTCCGGCGGGCAGTGCTACCGGCACTTTTTTGGCGCGACGTGGCTATCGCGTGCTCATTCTCGAAGCGCTGCGCCACCCACGTCACCACATCGGTGAGTCGATGCTGCCCGCAGGAATGCCGGTGCTCGCTGAATTAGGCCTGGACATGACGGTGATGTTGCAACACCACCAACCTAAATATGGGGCACGATTTTTTGATCCGCAGAGCCGGCGGCTGGAGACCTTTGCGTTTGGATTGCCAAGCGATCCCATTCCACCCACTTTTAATGTCAACCGCGAGGAATTTGATACCCAGCTTAAACACACGGCCATCAGCAACGGCTGCGAATTTATGGAGGACGCCCCGGTGGCCCAGGCCGAAGCAGACCGACAGCCAATACGCGTCACACTGGCAGATGGCTCCTGGGTCACCGCCGATTTTCTCGTCGATGCCTCCGGTGCCGCGGCCAAACTGGCCCGGCAACAGGATGGCGTGGAAATGTTGCCGGATTTCGGCCGTCTGGCCATCTACACCTATTTTTCAGGTCTGCCCACCGCCCATGCCCATGAGCGAGCATACCTGACCATGCATCTGATAGAACATGGATGGATCTGGCTTATTCCACTACCCGGCGATATCACCAGTGTCGGGGTGGTTTTAAAAAGAACAGGCCTGCGGTCGGGACTAAGCCCGCAGCAGCAATTTGCCGCAGCAATTGAAGAAAGCTCCACCTTGGCCCAGCGGCTTAGACCATTGGAGGCCCAGCAGCCGTACCGAGTCTGTGCCGGCTATAGTTATCGTTGCCGGCCTTTGACCTGCCGTTATGGCCTGACGGTCGGCGATGCCGGAGGATTTTTGGATCCAATTTTTTCCAGCGGCTTATTTCTGGCCCTCATCAGCGCACAGCGCGGTGCCCAGGCCGTTGCGGAATCCTTCAGCGGCAATTCGCCCGAACCATTGCAGCGGCATCGGCAATTTATGGCTGACGGCCTGCGCGTGTTTGAATCTTTTGTTCGCCGGTTTTACCAGCGTGATCTGGTGCGAAACTTATTCTTTTCCCGCCATCAGCCCCCGCCCATGCGCAGCGCCGTGACTTCGATTCTCGCCGGGCGGGTGTGGGACCAAAACAACCCGCTGGTTGCAGCCGTAGGTCGAAGCGACTGGAGTTCAACTCCAGGCATCCCCGCGGCAACGCCGACGACGGTTTCAACCTGACTCGACTTGAATGGCTGGATGCCGGGTTGGCGCAGGTTGGCCGGAGCAGATCATGTATGAATGAAAAAACCTTATTTACTCCAATTGCTGTCACCGGCCTATCCATGATTTCCGCACAGGGAAAGTCGCTGCGGGATTCCTGGGGAGGCATTACCGCCGCAGGTAAGGCGCTGCGCCCCTGGAGCGAAGATCCGAGCGACAATCTGGGGCCATTGCTGGTGGCCTCGTGTGGAGACTTACCTCGTCCAGACGATCTTCCCGCCACCCTTTGGGCCTCCCTGGCCCGCACGCAACAGCTTGCGGCCCTGGCCGCCGACGAGGCTCTCACCAGCGCGGGGCTGCCCCGGCGCTTGGGCCGGGCATCGCAAGCAATGGGACTGTTTCTGGCCACCACCGTTTGTGGCATGGATAAAAGTGAGCAGTTCCACCGGCAATACCGGGAGAATCCGGAGCGGACTGATACCCGGCTCATGCGGCGTATTCAACCCTACGAGGTTTTGGCGTTTATCGCCCGCCGCCATCGCCTGACCGGCCCCCGCATCTTGTTTCTAAGTACGTGCGTCGGATCGGCCATGGCGATTGGTGCGGCCTGCGACGCTATTGGGCTGGGGCGTGTGCAAATGGCGCTGGCCGGTGGCACCGAAGCACTGTGCCGTTTACTGCTCTCTGGATTTAACAGCCTGCGACTGGTAGCCCCCAATGGGTGCCAACCATTTGATGCCCAGCGCCGTGGCATTACAGTAGGCGAAGGCGCGGCCTTGTTGGTGTTGGAATCGCCGGCTCATGCCAAAGCCCGTGGAGCCCAACCCATCGGCTATGTACGTGGCTTTGGAGCCACCTGTGACGCCCACCATATCACCGCTCCGGAACCCAGCGGGCAATGGGCCGCGGCCGCGATTACATCAGCCGTTCGCGAGTCCGGCCTGAGTCCCGGAGACATCGGATATATCAATGCACACGGTACCGGTACGCGTGACAATGATGCCATGGAGGCCCGGGCGATTTCCGCGGCGTTTGGAGCTTTGGGAGCACCCGTTCCGCCGATGAGTTCCACCAAGCGGTTGACTGGTCACACCTTTGCCGCCGCCGGCGCGATAGAAGCGGCGATCTGCCTGCAGGCCATGGCCACGGGCTTATTGCCTCCCAACGCCGGGCTCGCACAGGCCGACGTTGCTTGCAACCTGCCGCTGGTGCTGCAGTCTCGACCGGCGCGGACGAACGCGGTGCTCTCTTGTAATTTTGCTTTCGGCGGCAATAACACAGCCCTGGTCTTTTCCCGGCAAGTCGAGATGGACCATGGCAGGCCCGCCAGGAAAGGAGCACCGGCATGAGTCTGCTTCGTGTGCACTCCCTGGGTGTATGCACCAGCACATGGGCTTCGATTGATCAATTGCGCAATGGCATTGCCTTGCTCAAAACCCAGGGGCATAGCGGCCCCGCGGATTCCAGGCATGTGGAGGCGGGGCCGGATTATGCAGGCGATACGGCCATGATTGAGAGCCTGGATCCGGTAAGCCGACTGGCAATTTCAGCCATAACTCAGGCCTGGCATACGGCTCATTTAGATCAGGGCGTTGTACCCAGCGACCGCATTGCGCTGCTCTTATACAGCGCTTGGGGACAAGTGGATTCCACCATGGCGTATTTGGAAAGCATGTGGGCTGATGGCGGACGATTTGCCTCCCCCCGGCACTTTAGCCGTTCCGTCCATTCCAGCCCTACTGCGCTGGCGGCAATTCATTTCGGCATCCACGGCCCGTGCCAAACGTTGGTACATGATGCCTGGCCGGTGTGCTCGGCGCTGGAACGGGCCGATGATTTGTTGCGCGTTGGCCAGGCGGATGCCGTGGTAGTATGTTGGGCCGATCAGCCGGCTTCGGTGGCTGTGGATTTGTGCCGCCGTGCCGCGCGGAATCTGCATCGCTCGCAGTTTTCTCGCTTTTCCGTTGCCCCGCACGGCGGGGCGGTGGCGGCCGTGGTGAGTGTCAACGCGGCTGTGCCCGCCACAGAGGTTGGTGTTGAAATTGGCCCGGTGGCCGCAGGCAACAAACCATCCAGCACAGAGCCGGTGGTGCACCAAGGACCCTATCCCACGGATGGGGCACTACATTGGGCGGCGGCGGGTGTGGCATGGTCGCTGGCGAGATTCCGCCGCGACACTCTGGCGAATATTGCAGCGTCAGCCGAGGTACCGGAATATTGGCACGAAAACGCACACCACGGGCAAACGCGGAAAATTACCTTTTTCCAGGTGACGCCTCAGGATCCTATCTAGCCGCTGGATTCCGGCCAAACCACCGAGCCGCGCCGGTACCCGACCGATGGGTGAAAGTATGCCTGCGGCACCGCGATGGCGGATAACGCAAAACTGTACTTCGGGTGTGCAGCGTCAGCGCATGGTGGCAGGAATCAGTTTCCGCCTTACAATGCTCCGGCGATAAACAGGTGGGGATATCCTATGGAAATAATTGTGGTCAGTATTGGGACTCTCTCACAGAATCCATTCTGGCAGGAAACGCACGCCGTGCGAACACCCCACGCCACCACCACTCTGGTAAGGGACAACGACCGCGTGATTCTGGTGGATCCTTCCTTGCCGGCACAAGCCTTGGAAGCCCGTATTACGGAACGGGCAGGAATCAACGCTGCCGCCGTTACCGACATCTTTTTGACCAACTGGAGGCCCGCCCATCGCCGGGCCCTGACGGCTTTCGCCCATGCATCCTGGTGGATGCTGGAAAGTGAAATTCAGACGGCCCAGCAAGCTCTGGAGCGTGCCGCCGTGCATGTGCCTCCGAATTCCGATGATCGCAAGGTCATTGAAGACGAAAAATCTCTGTTAGCGCGCGTGAAGCCCGCACCAGACAAAATCACTCAAGCTGTGGGCATTTTTCCGTTGCCTGGATTCACACCAGGCCAGTGTGGTTTGCTGTTGGAACTACCTACCAGCACCGTGATCATCGCCGGCGATGCTGTGGCCACAGCCGCGCATTTTGCTCACGGGCGTGTACTGCCCGGTTGTTTTGACATTGAGCAGGCTCAGGAATGTCTGACCGAGCTTTACAATCTCGCCGACCTGATCGTGCCGGGCCACGACAATTTGTTCGTTAATCCACGTATTGCCGGGTTCTAACGCGGCCTATTGGTGTCAAGATGAGGCCGCAGTGTCCGGATATACAGCCACGCATCAAGGATGCTGCTGTCCTGCAGAAAGATGGCTGATCGTTGGCTTGGGCAAAAGCGTGGCTGTGGCCACGCGTATCACCTTGACCACGGTACCGCCGCCCGTGACCGCCCCTTTAACACCGATGTACTCGCCCAAAAGCCTGGATAATGCAATGCGGGAGGTCGGATCGATATACGCAGTCACGCGGCCGTTGGCTGGATTCACCAGTGCATATTTGGATTTAAGAGCCGTGCTGGTCCGCAACACACCTTTGGCCACATAAGGAGCGTGATCAATGGCTTGGGCAATCTGCGCCTGCGATTCCTTCCATTGCTGCTGATACGGGGCAATGACCTTACTCACCGGAGGCGCTTTACGGGAGGATTCCACAAGCTCTTGAATGGCGATCTCCCGTTTGAGCACACGGATACGTGCCGCAACACCCTGCTTGATCCAGGTGGGCGCACCGGCCACGGCGGTCAGGTCTTGGTAGCCATGGAGCAACGGTTCAAGCCGCCGCTGCAGCAACGGTTTTTGGAACTCCAACTGGGTTTTTCTGTTCAAAGCGCTGAATTTGGAAAACAGTCCTACCTTCGCCGAGTTGGGCATAGCCGCCCTTGGCGATCCATGCGGAACCACCTGGGGCTGGTTGGATTGACCGGAATTTACGCCACTCACCGGCAGCGGTACCGTCTGGTCCGGCAGAAGCGCAGGAGAAACCGGTTGCGTCGTCACGCTGGACGGCGTATTGGCCGTCGAAGAAGCCAGTACAGCGGAGTTTCCAGCCGCCAGCGTAGCGGCCAAGGTGGCCCCCTTAAACCCGGCGGGCATCCGCAACTTGGGGGCAAGATATTGAGCATGGGCCCCGGCCGATGTCACAAATTTTGCCAACACGTACACATGAGTGCCACGCGGAGGCTGAATCACATAAAAGCTCGGCGTGCTTGCGACAATATGAACACGAGTGCCGCGGGAAACAATTTTCACCACGGCATAATCCGACCGGGGAGCCAAGCGACTGGCGGCACGCACAAAAATGTAATTTCCGGAAACGTGACCCTTGGTGGGGTCTGATCCAACATGCACGAATTTCCTGGCAATATAACAAAGCGTACCGACCGGCGGATCAATGGCGTCCCAGCCGTTCCGAGTTGCGACGACCTTGACCATATCTCCGGTCGTCAGTTGCCCCAGAGCATAATATGCCAAGCCCGGACCGCTGCGAATATTGACATTGCTGGTGTTAATGGAACCGACCAGGCCGCTAAGAGGCCTTTTCTTACCCTTGGCCGGCTTGGCCGGCTGCGTCTGTGCGCCTTGGCCCGTGGTCGGTGCCGTTGTAACCACCCCGGGCAATCCGGAAACCGCGGGCACTGGAACGGTAACACTGGGCACGGCAGCATTGGGTGCTGCGGGAGTACCGCTGGTGGTGGTGGATGCCGGGGCGGACAGCCCGACGGAGCCATAAGCCAGCGACCCAGTCACGACCGCCGCTGCGGCCAACAGAATTTTTCGATTACCAAAAGCAGCCAAACTGAATTGCATGAGAAACTCCTTGATCGCCAAATCAGGCTGCTCCGGAGTGCAGCCCAATTCACATTGGCATTGAAACTATCATTTGCCGGGCCACCCGTCAACAAAAGCGGTACCAGGCAATACTATATTGTACGCCAAATGGCCTGATTTTGCCCACTCTGACCGCCCTATCACGAAAAATAGGGAATTGCGCTTTTTTTTTCAGGTAGTGGACCCAGGCTGCTTTGAGCCATCGCCACAGTGGAGCCGCCTGGTAACTTAAGCCGCCGGGAACTTCTGTTCATGGACTTAGGGAGGTTCCAGCCGGAGAGAAGGCGGCACGGCTCATCCCGGTGGCCGCACTGAAATCTCAATCCCTTTCGCTTTTTTTTTAATGCCCGCTCCTTTGATATCGTCGGGATCGAGCGAAAACTACCCTGGCCTATGGAAACTAAAAGGGCGATGCTGTAAAATAGACAGTTTTAGCTGTCCTTGGGCTTGCCACGGCAACGGTTTTATAACTTTTGTTGGAACTATTTTGATGAACTTGCTCTCCCGAATCCACCTGACTGCCGCAGCCGGCATTTTGGTCGTCTGGGCGGGTTGTCGCGCACCCCTGGCGCTCAATCGATCTTTGGTCTTGCGAGGCAATGCCTTCCAGAACAAAAACCTGCTGGGGGTGTGGCAATTGCAACCTCATGGGGTCCACCAGCCGGTGCAGCCAATTGTATTTGTCTATCCCCTGGGCAAAAGGAGATTTCTCATAACCTGCTGCAAGTTCAGACCAGCGGCCTCACCAGGTGGCCGACAAAAGCTCCGGGCGGAATTGACCGGAACGTTTATCGGCAGCCTGACCCAACTCCATGGCCGATGGTGGATGAGTTGCCGATCTATGGATCCGCGGTTTATATATTCCCCGGCCATGGAAGCCTGGTGGCAAACGCATAACCCGGTCGGCCAGCCGACGAACTATGCCGCCGCCTTGAAAAAGGCGGGGCTGGCGTCTGCACGTACCAGCGGAATGGCACGAATATTTTTTCTCGTTAAACTTCGTAAGGTTTCGCCCAATCGACTGGCACTATATCCACTGCTGGTGCCGCAAAACGGCCATCAAGCTCCTTTTGCCGTGCCGACCACCATTCTCCAAAGCCGGAAAAAGCTGCGCGCCTTTCTTAATAAGCGTACGTTGGCCCACCTGCTGCCGAAACGGCCGGTGTTATTAAAACGGTTGTCCACTGCGCAGGCCGAACCATACCTGCCTTCGCCGTAAAAGTCGCGGCTTGGCGCAAGGCCGAATTGGTCGTCGGAATCGTGTCGATGGGCGAGGCGGCTGGCGATGAATTGGTTTTCAATTTAAGCCCATGGAGTGGCGAGGCTGCCAGGTTCATCGAAGGGTAGGCGGGACATCGCTGAATGGGGCGGCCATTTTCACCTTAACAAGTCTAAGGGACCGACCAAACGCCGTAAAGATTTTTTT
>JABEVA010000347.1 GCA_013044065.1 Phycisphaerae bacterium | reverse complement strand
GTTCCAACTTGCCACACATAGAATTATAACACATTCTATATGTGTGCGGAATGTTCCCAAAAATGTGTATTTTTACCCACTCGATTGCCCGAAGACCCTATTTAATTTTGGCTTGTCCGGAGCACGATGACGCAGGAACTGTTCCGGAAAAGGACGCAGTGCCGCCTCAGCGGGCTGATTTTACGCTCGGGCCGGCGCTGGCCACCGCGCTGGCCTGCGTGTGCGGTGGATTGATCGGGAAGTTCGTCGCCAGGGGCTTTTTGCTGGCCCTGGGCGGAAAATCACGGTGCTGCTCCACCTGCTGAAGTTTAACCATGGCGGGGTAGGTTAGCCGGCCGGAAACCCGGAACAAATTCAGCAGGTTAATGCGGGTTTGAAAGCGGGATTGCTGATAGGCCAACTGCGTGGCCAGTTCCTGATCTTGGGCGGTGATGACATCCAAATTGGTGGATAACCCGGCCTTGAATGAATGTTCCGCCTGATGGTACGCCGACCGCGATGACGCCATTTCTGTTTGGAGATCCTTTTCCAGTTGCAATCCACTAAGCCAGTCGGCCTGGGCTATGGTTATTTCCTCGCCGATGTGGCGGCGCAATTGATGGGCGGCCAACATCGCCTGCCGGTATTGGGAATACGCCGAGCGCAAATTGGCGTAAATTTCACCACCTTCAAACAGGGGCATGTTCACGCTGAACAGCCCGGACCACCAGCTATCGGTTGGAAACTGCCCCTTGTATAAAAAAGTATCAAAATTAAGCGCCACGGATGGGAAGTATTGCTCATAGACCGCCTGAACATTCTTTTCCTCTGCGGCCACCTTTTCTTCCGCCGCCTTGAGATCTTGTCGCTGGGACCATGCTATTTTCTGCAGTTGTGCCAGTGTGGGCAGATGAATTTTAGGGTTAAAATCGTTGAGTAATCGGGCATGGTTCAGATTGGCCGCCCCCATTAAATACGCCAGTGTGGCCCGCCCGCGCACCACGTTATTGCGGGCTTGGGTCAACTGCACACGTGTATTGGCTTCGTCGGATTGGCTTTGCAGCACGGTGAGTCGCAGGGCCACGCCCGCCTTCAATTCATGGGTGACCATGGTCACTCTGGCCTGTTGCACTTTTAATGTCTGCTTCAGTACCGCCACGGATCGGGCCTCGCTGAGCACCTGATAGTACGTTTGTGCCACCTCCAGCAACAGGCTGGATTGCAGATCCAGCATGGCCGCTTTGCGCTGGCCGGAAACCAGCCGGGCGCTGCTGATGGCGGTGGCGTCTTTGAGTACGTTCACGTTAAGGGTACTGGCCAGAGGCACATTGACATAGTGGGTTTGATAAAAATCGGTGATGCTGCTCGGAAAGCCGGCCGGCGGCGCATAGCCATGCATCTGGAAATCGGAAGCGCCGATTCCAACGTGCGGCATGAACGTGGCGAAGGCCTTGTCCTTGGCAATCAAAGCTTGCAGATAATTTTCGCCGCTGATGGCCAGTTCCTCGTTATTGTTGTTGGCCAGTCGCATGGCTTGCGAAAGGGTGAGCACCATCGGTATTTTTACCGCCGCTACCGCCGGCTTGGCATGAAGAATTTTCCGGTAGTGAGCCACTTCCTTTTTTTGATTCACGCAGCCCGAAAGCGACAATGCCATTGCCACCGCCAGCAGTGCCAGTCGTGGAGCGGCTTTGGTGTTGAAATGTGCGGCGATGTTCATTTTGGCAACTCCTTATTACAAAACCGGCGGCACCGGTCGCTTATGCACATCTTTAATCAGCAGCATCAATGGTAATAGCAGCAGAAAAATCAGTCCCAACAGGCGAAACGCATGAATATACGCGAGTATTCCGGCTTGTCCAAGAATGTCGCGGTAAATTATGGCTTGGGTCATTTTAAGGGCATTGGCTGGGGCGGTACCGCCCGCTATCGCTGCTGCCCGCAGTTGGGAAACAGCAGTTCGGTACGCCACGTTGAGAGTGCTGGCATGAGCGATCAAAAAGACCTGCTGCATTTGCGATACCTGTTTGACATAAGCCACCGATAACGAAATGCCGACGCTGCCTCCGATATTTCTCGCCAAGTTAATTATACCCGAGGCCGAACTAATTTGCACTCTGGGCATATCGGCAAAGGCGGCGGTATTGATCGGCACGAACATGAAGGCCAATCCCATCCCCTGAACCACGCGACAAACGACCAGATTATCGAATGCCGCATGAAGTGAAAGCCGGGCCATCAGCTCCAAGGCCGCGACATTAGCCAGCACGCCGAATACCAGCAGCCAGCGGATGGAAAAGCGGGTGATCAGCAAGCCCACCAGTGGCATCAGCACCAGAACGACCAGGCCCCCGGGGGCCAGTACCATGCCCGCTTCTTTGGCGGTGTAACCCATAAGCGTTTGCGCAAGCAGCGGCAGCAGCGTGGAACTCGCATAGAGTACCGCGCCAAAAATAAGCATGCCCAGCGTGGTCAGGCCAAAGTTGCGATTTTTAAGCAAGCGAAGGTTCACGATCGGTTCGGCCGTATACCATTCCCAAATAAAGGCGGCGGTCAGCCCGATGGCCGCCACCAAGCCGCAACCGATGATGAACTTGGAAGCAAACCAATCCGCATCTTCACCGCGATCCACCATCACCTGCAGGCCGGCAAGTCCCAGCGACAGCAAGCTCAGGCCAATGTAATCAAACTTCATTCCGCGGCGGAATCCTTTGGCTTCATGGTGCGGGGAATCCTGCAAAATCATGTAGACCAGAAACAACACAATAATTCCCACCGGCACGTTGACGAAAAAGCACCAGCGCCAACTCAAATTATCCGTGATAATACCACCCAGCACAGGCCCCAGCACCGGTGCCACCACGACCACAATGCCGTAAATAGCCATGGCCATGCCGACGCGGTTTCGGGGCAGTGTTTCGGCCATAATGGCCTGGGCACCCGGCTGCAAGCCACCGCCGACCAACCCCTGTAAAACCCGCATCGCCAGAAGAATTCCGATATTAGGGGCCAGCCCGCACAGCAGCGAACTGGTGGTGAAGATACCCAGGCACAACATGAAGTAGGGCTTGCGCCCCAGCCGACTGGTAAAAAAGCCGTTCAGCGGCAACACAATGGCATTGGCCACCAGATAGCTGGTAAGCACCCAGGTACTTTGGTCCACTGTGGTGGAAAGACTTCCGGCAATGTGCGGCAACGACACATTAACAATCGTGGAATCCAGCACTTCCATGAATGCGGCCATGGCTACCAATGGCATCACCATCCACGGGTTCATGGCTGGACCGACCAGGGCTGTCGGCTCGATCTTGCCAGCATCGGCGAGAGTGCTCATCGCACCTTGACCTCCGGTACCGCGGACATGCCCGCCGCCAAGTAAGGTAATTTTGTCGGCAGATCCTTAAAAAGTATCTTTACCGGTACACGCTGCACCACTTTCACATAATTGCCGGTGGCATTTTCGGGCGGCAATAAGCTGAATTTGGCCCCGGTTCCGGCCTGAATACTTTGCACGTAACCTTTTAACTTGACGTTGGGATAGGCATCAATGGAAATCGTGGCCGGATCGCCCGGCTTCATGTGGGTTAAATCAGTTTCCTTGAAATTGGCGGTAACCCACATCTTCGGTCGCACAACGGCCAGCAGGTTCTGGCCGATGGTGACGTAATCACCGGGTTCCACGGCCTTTCTGGTGACGTAACCCGTGACCGGTGCATCAATATCGCAATACGAAAGATTCAATTGGGCCTGTTCCACCTGAGCTTTCAACTCGGCAATGGTGGCACTGCTGGCCGACACATTACTGGATTGTTTGCCCACCTGCTGTGGCACCACATTAACCGCAGCCAGTTGAGCCTTGGCCAAAACCAAGCCGGCCTGGGCACGGGCCAGTGCCGCTTGAGCAGCGGTAACGCCTTGCCGGGCTGCGGCCACAGCCGCGCGGGCTTGGGCCACCATGGCTTGTTTGGCAATGACTTCAGTACGATCCGCCGCTACGTAGGCTTGGGCACTGACCGCCGCAGCGCGATAATTTTCCAGTTGGCTGGGCGTGACATCGCCGGTTTTAAGTAACTTGGAATAGCGCTGGTAATCCTGCTGCGCTTTAACCGCGGTGGCCGAATCCGCCAGAACCTGGGCATTGGCATGGGCTACCGCGGCCACCGCCGCGGCCACATTGGCCTTAGCCTCCAACAGATTGCTTTTGGCACCGGCCAGCGCGGCCTGAGCCTGGGCAATTTGTGACTGGGCAATGCTGACCTGGGCCAGCGCCTGATCGACTGCCGCACGGGAAGTTCGGTGTATCAGAGCCAGCCCAAATGTACTGGCCAAGTGGTTGGCTCTGGCTACCTGCAAGGCGGCCTCGGCCCGATCCAGTGCGGCTTGAAAATCACGCGGATCCAATTGCACCAGCGGGGTGCCTCTTTTTACATACTGGTTGTCCAGTACCAGCACCTTGTTGACATGGGCGGCCACCTGCGGGCTTATATAGATGATGTGTGCATCAACAAAAGCGTCATCGGTGGAAACATAATCCCATGTCAACCACAACCACAAGCCGCCCGCACAGGCTCCCAGCACGATCAATGCCAGTAAAATCAGCATAAAGGTTTTGCGCCGCGATGGATTGCCCTCGCTGGAATCGCGTGGCAAGGCTGATGAGGCCGCAGCGGGGGCGGCCTGTATCTGGGCTTCTTCCGGATGATTGTCCTGGGCCATGATGAACTCCATTCGAGGTTCGCCCTTAGACCTGGCCGTTTTCATCGGTGGCCGCAGGGCATGGGTCAGAGGGTTACTTCATGTTGTCTGGTCAAGTTTTCGGTTCCTGTCTCCCGTTTTCAAAGATCGAGCGGATACTCGTCCTGGAGCCTGTGATTTTAGCTTAGGTCCACCCGGCGCGGCCGTGGTCGAGCCGGCAGACACAATGGCGTGAATTCCGCCCAGCGAAAATTGGACAATGCTTTCCGTGATGCTTTCAATATCGCTATTGCCAAACTCGGCATGCTTCATCATTTTGAGCACAATGTTGCGGTAGCGATGATAAAACAGGCATTGCCCAATGATGCTGTTGACCGCGCGCTGTACCAGAGCTTCATCGAGCTTGGCGGGAGAAGCGATACCGCGAACGATGGCCGCCACTGCCTCCATCCGCGGAAGCACGCAGGTGGTGATAAACACCTGCAGCCCGGCGGTAGGTTCGGCCATTTCCCGGGCCACCAGCCGGGTATACCATTGGGGCCGGCTCCCCTGTGTCAGCAACCGCCGGATAAAATCCTGGACAAACAGTTCCAGGGCCTGGCGAGGCTGATGGCGCACGGCCGTCTTAAAATGCTCCAGATTGTAAATTTCCGGATGCTTTCCATATTGCAACGCTTCGTGATACAGCGTTTCCTTGTCCCGGAAGTAATAGTTGACCGCCGCGACGTTGGCCTTCGCCCGTTGACAGATCATCTGCACCGTGGCCGCACGAAAGCCATGATCGGCAAAGACCTCACCGGCCGCGTGCAGCAGCCGCGATCGTGTGCCTTCGTCCGATGTCCGGGAGTGTCGTGAAGCCATAGCCGCGATTCCATCAATGAATGGCGGCGAGTCATGACACCACCACATTCAAATATTATTTTAAAATAGGCATTTGAAATGTCAAGTCGAAACGCTGCCGCTGCCGGTCAGCCCGGGGTTTCGCTCTGTGCGAAAATTGCCTCAACGAAATCATCCGGCGAAAACGGAGCAATGTCCTCCGGCCTCTCGCCCAAGCCGATAAATTTCACCGGCAGATCCAGTTGATGGCGGATGGCCACCACAATGCCACCCTTGGCCGTGCCGTCCAGTTTGGCCAGGAATATCCCGGTCAGGCGGACCGCCTTTTTGAATTCTTCGGCCTGGCGGATGGCATTTTGGCCGGTGGTGGCGTCCAGCACCAGCAACACCTCGTGTGGGCCGTCCGGAATTTTCTTATGGATGACACGTTGTATTTTTTCCAACTCGCGCATCAGGTGGTCCTGGGTGTGCAGCCGCCCGGCGGTATCCACAATCAGAACGTCAATTTTGCGGGCCACCGCGGCCTCGCAGGCGTCAAATGCCACCGCCGCCGGATCCGATCCCATCTGGTGTTTCACAATATCGACCCCGATACGCGACGCCCAGATGGACAACTGTTCCACGGCGGCGGCCCGGAACGTGTCACACGCGGCCACCATCACGGTTTTATTTTGCGCCTTCAAATATTGGCCCAGTTTGGCAATACTTGTGGTTTTGCCCGCACCGTTGATACCCGTGACCAAAATGACGGTTGGGCCGGCTGGGGCCAAATGCAGGGCACGGCTTTCCTGCGGCCAGTAACTTTTCATTTCTGACTTAAGAAATTCCAGCACCTGATCGCCGGAATTTATCTTTTTCGCCTGCCAGGCTTGCCGCAAATCCGCAGTGATGCGGTTGGTGGCCACCACCCCCAGATCCGCGAGAATCAATCGTTTACGCAGATCTTCCAGCAGTGCTTCGTCGAGTGTGCGGCCGCTGAGAATGGATCTCAGCGACCCCATCAAGGCTTGGCGAGTGCGGGAAAGCCCACCACGCAGTTTGTCCACGCTCGTGCCGATCGCCTTTTTTAAAAAATCAAATGCCATACCGTCTGAGAACCCCTTAGCCGCTGTCTTTGCTCGCGTTGCCGATTTCCGCCTCCGCGGTCCTTACCGTACGCCATCCCGAGGTCCGCTGCAACCCTGGGAATATACCCGCTGTAAACTGCTTCATTTTTCAGTTTTTTGAGGCCAGCCATGGGGCGCAGCCCTCGCCGCAGCCGCGACTCGGCCATAGTCGCGCGGTGTCAGGCCGGTAATCTGGCGGAATACGGTGGCAAAGTATTGGCCGCTGGCAAAACCCAACTCCATCGCAATGGCTGTTATCTGGTGGCCGGGGCGCTCAAGCAACAATTTGGCGCGCCGAATCCGTTGGTGATTGCGGTATTCTGTGGGCGTGAGCCCTGTTTCACGGATGAAACGCTGGCAAAAATAACTCACCGACCATCCCACGCGAGCCGCCAGCTCGGTCAGCGAAACCGACTCTTCGGGCCGGTTTTCCATGGCCTGGACGGCGGTGGCAATTTGCATGCAGTAAGGCTGTGGCACCCGGCCGGGCTGGGCCGCATGATCGCGCAGTACCTGCACCAAGAGTTGATAAAAGATGGCCCGTGCGAGCAGTCGTGCGTGCGCAGCGTGGTGTTGATGTTCTTGAAGGAGACGTTCAAAAAGCTCCACCATACGTGGCGATCCTGGGAAAGACCATTGCCGCAGGCTGTTGAGGCCTGCTCCGATTTCACGAGTTTCCGCCAGATTCAGGCCCGGCCAGGGGCGACGCGCGACACCGGCCACCTGAATCCAGTAAAGTTCGCAGGGCTGCATCACCGCGTTGGTCCCGCCATGAGGCCGATTCGGTGGCGTGATATAAACATCGCCCGCGTGCAAGGTCGTATAATTCTTCCCCGCCCACCAATCCACCGTACCTCTGACCAGATAACAGATTTCCCAGTAGTTGGGGTGTTGATGAGCCGCTAAGGCCTGCGGCTGGGCCTTGGCGAAACGCGACCAGCCCAGCATGGCTATCTGCGGCAACAGACAGGATTTTCCGGTGAAAGTAACGCGAACCGGCGTGCTTTCAGTTGCGGCTGCCTGCGGCGGTGCCGCCCGGGAGGGCCGCGGGACGGATGAAATCCGGGACTCTAATAACCTTCGCCGCATGTTCAAAATTTTACGTTCACTAAATCTGAACGACAAGCCATCCACCGGGCAGTTAAACTAAATCACCATAGGAATCGTTCATGGGGAAAGGCTCCGTGGACGAAATGATGCGGTATTCAATTGAGGGCTCATTTCATGGAACCAACCATCGTGTTAACGCAGGAGCAGGTTGATTTTTATCATCGCCAGGGGTATTTGAACATTCCCGCGATCACTACCCCTGAGGAAGTAGCCAGGCTGAGGGCCATTTATGATGACCTATTCCGACGCCGCGTGGGCCGGGAAGAAGGTAATCAGTTTGATCTCGGCGGAACTGACGAAGAGAACAAGGAACCGGTATTGCCACAGATATTAGGTCCCAGCAGGTATGCCCCCGCCCTGAACGACACGCTTTTGCGCGTCAATGCTCTGGCCATTGCCATTCAACTGCTGGGACCGACCACTAAATTCGGCGGCGACCATGCCATTCTCAAGCCGGCCAAAATCGGAGCCGCCACACCCTGGCACCAGGATGAGGCTTATTGGGCTGAAGATGTGGACCATGAGGCGATTTCCATCTGGATACCATTGCAACCCGCCACCATGATCAATGGCTGTATGCAATTTATTCCACGCAGCCAGTTGCTGGGGGTACAGCCGCACCACACCATCGGACACGACCCACGCGTACACGGGCTGGAGATGGACCTATTGCCGGATCTGGGCCAGGCCGTGGCCTGTCCGTTGCCGGCGGGGGGAGCCACCATTCATCATGCCCGAACCATGCACTATACCGGTCCGAACAAAAGTGATGAGCCGCGGCGCGCCTATATTCTCACTTACAGCACGGAATCTCGCCAACGCGCCACTCCGCGTAACCACTATTGGAATCGCACCAAGACAACCCCGCGTGAGCAGCGTGCCCGCCAGGCCCAGCAGGCCGCGGCCAAAGCTGCCGGCGGTGCGGCACCCCCAACCACTTGAAGCCCGCTGGGTTATTTTATTTGGATCGCGGCCCCCGCGATTTTTCCACCGCCGAAGACAGAATGCCGCTACGCTGGCCAGGCTGCCGCCGCCGTGCACTGGCCGCGCCGCCCCGGCGACGATCATTGCCCAATGCTCTCTGGCCCCACTACTGTTTGGGATTTCCGCCGCCCCACATTCTCTGGCCATGGTTTGTTCCAAGCCTGGAAAAAAACTGTGACAGAACACTAGGCACTGATCACGCTTCGTGTTAAACTCTTTTGCGGTGCTGGTGCAGGCCAAGCCGTTTGCGGCTGGCCGGTAATTTAGAAAATCTGGTCCGATCGCGGCCTACGTATTTTTTTAGCTTGCGCAAAACTGATCTTGAAAGGATAAACCAGTGGCTAAGATGGAAACAATCGTCGTTAATAAACCAAAGAATCGTCTGGTTGGCGCAAATCCCAAAATTGGTATTCGACCGACCATTGATGGCCGACGGGATGGCGTACGCGAATCACTGGAAAAGCAAACCATGGACATGGCACGCAGTGTCGCGGGCCTGTTGACGGCCAAGCTGCGCCACGCCGACGGTACCAGGGTGCAATGTGTGCTCGCCGATAGCACCATCGGCGGTATTGCCGAGGCCGCCAGGTGTGCGCAAAAGTTTGCGTCACAGGGTGTCGGCCTATCCATTACCGTCAGCCCCTGCTGGTGTTACGGTTCCGAAACCATGGATATGGACCCCTTGATGCCCAAAGCGGTCTGGGGGTTCAATGGCACGGAACGGCCAGGGGCGGTTTATCTGGCGGCGGTGGGAGCGGCACATAGTCAAAAGGGGTTGCCGGCGTTCAATATCTACGGACGCGATGTGCAGGAAGCCACCGATACCGCCATCCCGGAGGATGTCCAGCGGAAACTGCTCCAGTTTGCCCGTGCAGGACTGGCGGTGGCGACGATGCGCGGAAAGTCCTATTGTGCGATCGGCGGCGTGTCCATGGGCATTGCCGGATCGTCCGTGGACACCGCATTTTTTGAAAGCTATCTGGGCATGCGGGTGATGAGTGTGGATATGACCGAACTCGCCCGTCGCATCGACCGCAACATCTATGATGCCCGGGAGTTTCATCATGCCTTGAACTGGACCAGAGCCAATTGTCAGGAAGGAATGGATGGAAATACCGCCAATCGTCGCCGCAACCGCGCTCAAAAGGCCCGGGAGTTGGAACAGTCTGTGAAGATGACGCTGATCGTGCGCGATTTGATGATCGGCAATCCGCGCTTGGCGGAAGAGGGGTTTGGTGAAGAGGCCCTTGGGCATAACGCCATTGCCGCAGGTTTTCAGGGACAGCGCCAATGGACGGATCATTATCCCAATGGTGATTTCCTCGAGACCATGCTGTGCTCCTCTTTTGATTGGAATGGCATCCGGCAACCTTTCATGGTGGCCACCGAAAACGACGCCCTCAACGGTGCTACCATGCTCTTTGGCCATCTGCTCACCGGTAGCGCGCAGATATTTGCCGATGTGCGCACCTACTGGAGCCCGCATGCGGTGCATCGGGCCACCGGCCATCAACTCAGGGGCGAGGCCGAAGGCGGAATTCTGCATTTAATTAACAGCGGTTCGGCGGCACTCGACGGTACCGGTTGCCAGACGCTCGATGGTCATCCTGCTATGAAGCCTTGGTGGCAGATCACCCCGCAAGAGGCCCGCGACTGTCTGGACTCTGCTCAATGGTGCCCGGCCATGTATGAATACTTCCGCGGGGGTGGGTTTTCCGTTCGCTTCCGCACCCGTGGTGCGATGCCGGTAACGGCAGCGCGGCTGAATTTAATCAAGGGACTTGGCCCGGCGCTGCAAATCGCCGAGGGAACCACGGTGGATCTGCCCCCGTCCGTCCATGACGCCTTGGATCGCCGCACCAACCCGACTTGGCCGACCACCTGGTTTGCCCCACGCTGCACCGGGCAGGGAGTGTTCCGTGATGCGTATTCCGTAATGAACAACTGGGGGGCCAACCACTGCGCGTTTTCCAGCGGGCACATCGGTCACGAATTGATAACACTCGCGGCGATGCTGCGTATTCCAGTTTATATGCACAATGTGTCGGAAGAGCGCATCTTCCGTCCCGGCACTTGGACGGCCTTTGGTGCCAATGAGCCGCAGGCCGCCGACTTTGCCGCTTGCCAAAATTTCGGTCCCGTCTATGGGAAATATTGAATCGGCGGATTGTAGCCGACGATGCCCTTGTCGGCGTAACCCTTAGGCTAAAAAGAAAACAAAACATGGCGCAACCAGCCCCCAAAGCAACTCGCCCAGCGACCCAACCACACGGGCAAGTTCAGCCTTTAGCCGCGCTCAAACCGATGATGGCCATGCTTTCAAGGACCACCACGGTGGCCATCCACGGGACGTGACGTTTGGGGGCGGCGCAGCAAAGCCGATAAACCAATGGAGATGGGCAAAATTAACATGGCAATTGAATGCCCGGGGCGGGAGTCGAACCCGCACGACCATTTCTGGTCACAGGATTTTAAGTCCTGAGTGTCTGCCATTCCACCACCCGGGCAGGTGTGCGCCATTGTCGTCGGAAGCGGCGCGTTTTCAAGTACCGGGTTTGCGGTATACTTGATGGAAGGGGTGTGGTGTCGGTGGTTTGCGGTCAGGTGGTTCTACGGTTTTGAAAAGTCTTTTTGAATCTCAGATTCCGGGCATTCCGGTGCGACGCGGTAAAGTGCGTGATGTGTATGATCTGGGCGGGCAACTGCTGATTGTGGCATCCGACCGTATCAGTGCGTTTGATGTTATTTTGCCTACACCGATTCCGGGCAAGGGCATAATTCTTACGGAATTGAGCAATTTCTGGTTTCATTATTTTTCTCCACACGTACGGCATCATCTGTTGTCGCATCGGGTGGATGAATTTCCCGGGGATTTAGCCCAGTATTGGGATCAACTGGAAGGCCGGGCGGTGCTGGTGAAAAAAACGCAGGTGATTCCGATTGAATGTGTGGTACGGGGGTATTTGGCGGGGGGCGGGTGGAAGGAATATCAAAAAAGTGGATCAGTCAGCGGGGTGAAACTTCCCTCGGGCCTCCAGCTTTGCGGTAAACTCACGCAACCGATATTCACACCCTCCACCAAGGCGGATCAGGGCCACGATGAAAGCATCGCTTTTGAGGATGCCAGCCGCAAGGTTGGCGCTGCCGTGATGACGTACATACGTGATCGGTCATTGGGGCTGTACCGACTGGCGGCGAGCTACGCGCTCCGGCGTGGCATCATTATTGCTGACACAAAATTTGAATGGGGCATAGCGGAAGACTCCAGGGAGCCCATACTCATTGATGAAGCGTTAACGCCCGATTCTTCGCGTTTTTGGCCCGCAGGCGATTATGTGGCCGGGCGCGAGCAGGTCAGCTTTGATAAACAGTACGTGCGCAATTATCTGGAAACTCTGGATTGGAAAAAAACTCCACCCGGCCCGGAATTGCCGGAAGCTGTGGTGGTCAATACGCAAGAAAAATATAGGGAAGCGTGCCAGCGACTGGCTGGGAAGAAATATACGGGGGTAAGTTAGCACGGCTTGGGCGGATTTAGGCGACGTTGAACTGGGCCGATTAAGTTCGCGATTTTCTTAAAGTAGAAGTTTGGGCATATCTGATAACCTTGCGTATGGAATCGGCGGATTACATAAGGCGGCCTGTCATTTGCGTGTCATGATTTTTGGCTGGGCAGAGCTGCCGACAGGTTGGCCCGCCGGTGGTTCATGTCGGGCGGGGGCATCGCTGCGTCTTGCTTCGCTGTGGACGCATCAGGCACTGGATCCACGCCACCAGAAAAAAGGAAAACTCAGATATGGCAAAGAACGTAAGGCGACAGGGGAATCGCGTAACGAAGCTGTTGGGATTGGCAGCGGCGGCGGTAGTGATCCATGTCGATAATCCGGCGTTGGCCAGCATGGTGCTTTCGGAAGAGCATTTTGTGCTGCTGGATGAAAATGATTGGCGATAGCAGGGGCTTGAGTTGGGAGCTAGTCGCAATGAATCGGCGATAAACTGTTGGGCAAATTTGCGGCGATGTCGCTTTAGAAGAATGCTTAATACCAATCGCCAAGGCTCAGATTCGGGGTGCGAGCGTCGCGAGAACTGACACTAATGCGAGGTCGCAAGGCGGCGATTAATCGGACAATCTGGTAGAATAGGTGCACGCTGATTCATGGAGTATAAAATATGAGTGCGATTTTTGGTCTTATTTCTCTGGCCTGCTTTATATTCTGGCTCTGGATGCTTATTGACTTGCTGATGAGCCGCCACAGCATAGGAGTTAAGATTCTCTGGGTAATTCTTATGATTTTTCTGCCGATGCTTGGATCTATCCTTTATTTTTTTCTGGCGCGGGGCAAGGCGGCATAAGCGATGGAAATTCACCATCGGCCTTACCAAGCACCTGTAGCGACATCCCCTACTGGGGCCATAACCGTATCAAACGGCGCAATGGTTGGTAACACAGAGCTGGGAGCGGTACCTGCGGGCGTCAGGGCCGTGCCGCCGCCGGCCACGCCGCCCGTGGATGCGTAGGTGAAAATGTTGTCACGGCTTTCTCCCACGTAGGGAGTCGCGCACCAGGCCACGTGAGCATCGCCAAAACTGACGTTCTGTCCGTCACCATCATGATTTCCGGAGTTGAAAATAAAGTTGCCGTAGGTATTGGCCATGGCCTGGGTGGGGTCCCGTTCGGCATTACCGGCAGCGGACATATCGGATGCCGGGGCCATATCCGAAACCATGGGCAGTTCGGCGCTGGCGGCGTTGGTATTCCACCAACTGCCTAGTGTAGTGTCCCTAACGCCCCTTTACACTTAGCGATCTTGGGTGCGTCAGTTAAACCATCGGTGTCTTGTGAACTGAAAGGAGTTCGCCATGGAATGATCCGTTAGCCATGTAGCCAGCCGTGCGTTAGCGGGAGTAATCCCGATGGCGAAGCGTCGGTCTGGCAAAGGCGTGGGCCGTAGCGTTAAGCGATACCCAAATGAGCCTCGTTACGCCAGATGAGAGTGGCCAAGCCGTCTAAGAGGACGAAGCCAGCACCATTGATGAAGCAGCGGATAAGTGCAATCGATGGGCTCTCCGGGGTCGAAGGGGACGGCACATGTCGAAAGAAACCGGTGGGAACTGAGAGGTCCGGGTCGGCGGGGGTTGTGCCCCGGCGTCGGGCGGGAATCAATAACCGTCTGGGCGTGTCGGCTCGGAAGTCGGATGGGGCCGTAGTAGCAATGAAGCGGGGTAATGCCCGCAGAGCCAAGGGCCCCTGTCGGTATCACGCGGATGCAAAAGAAAGGATGACCCGCTTGCAGGACTATTCTGACAGCACGGAAGAACCGAATGACCTGCCGGGAGAAGCGCGATCGCTCTCCACGGTGGGTCTGCCGGATAAAGTCGTTCTTTTGAGGCAGAAGCTGTACCGCAAAGCCAAGCAGGAGCCGACGTTCCGATTCTACGCCTTGTATGATCGGGTCTATCGGTC
>JABEVA010000346.1 GCA_013044065.1 Phycisphaerae bacterium | reverse complement strand
GTACAACCCGGACGATCCGCGGAAGACGCTTTTGGCGCGGCCTTTTTCTTTTGCCTTTTATGGGATGGTGCTGGTCCCTGTGATGATGGCCCTGGTGGTACTGTGGGCCGGGCGTACCGTGCTGGCACCGTTGATCGGTCCAAATCCCAATGTGGATATGCGCCCGAGTGCGGAGGGATGGTTTGTGTTGCAACCGCGGCATACCATCGGCGGAGAGCTTCGGTTCTGGCTAGGGGTGTTGCTGGCATGGTTGGCGGTGATGGCCTTGACTTTCGGACAGTACTTTGTCATGGCCGGCCGACACTATCAATTTCTGGCGGTGGTGGGTTTGGTGGTTGGTGTGGTGTTGGCCTTGGTGCCGCTGGTAATGAGTCTGCGGTGGCTGTGGATTTTCGGACGGATCCATGAACCGGTGGTAACCGTCAACCATGCCCGGCCAAAAATGGGGCAAACGGTGGAGGCTCGTGTGGTGCAGCGGTTTCGGCGCAGCATGAGGGTCGAGAAAATTATTTTGGAAATGAGTTGCCATCGGCAAGCGCTCTTTGTGAGCGATTTGTTGCGCTCGGGTTCGCAGTTGGTGGAGGATATCCCGTGGCTTTCCGCGCAGTCGTTGGTGGAATCGGCGACGGCCAGAGCGCAAAGCCCCGTCACCGGATCGGCCGCCTACGAACTGCCTGCTGAACTGCAGGCGATCCCTAAGTTTAAGATCAAACCTGCTCGCGTGATGTTGCGCTGGCAGGGTCGCCTGGCCGTGGTGGCGGGGGGGCGGTGCATTTATCAGGCGATTTATCCGATGGTCGTGGAATTCGCCGCGGCGCGGCCCATGACAGCCGCGGTGGGAGAGCAGTAATTTATAGCTCCGTCGGCTGCCAGGGAACATCCATTTTGTTTTCCAGATGATTGGCCAATCGGGCCAGGGTGAAAAGCAAATCGCTTAACCGATTGAGATAAATCAGCGGTTGGGGGGCAATTTTTTCATGCTGCATCAGTGTTACCAGACGGCGCTCGGCCCGGCGGCATACGGTGCGGGTTACGTGCAGTTGGGCCGCCAGCATGGTACCGCCGGGCAGCACAAACTGTTTCAGCGGGGCCAGGCGTTCGGTGGCAAGATCAATTTGTTTTTCCAGAAATTCGGTATCAGCGGCCGCTATGCGGCGCACCCGGTGGGCGTTGGGGCTGTCGGCGGGTGTTGCCAGATCGGCACCAAGATCAAAAAGCTGGTGTTGAATTTTAAGCAGCAGTGCTTGCATATCCGGCGCTGCGCAGTTGGCGGCGGCCAGGCCCAGCGTGCTGTTGAGTTCATCGACGGTGCCGTACGTTTCAATGCGCCAGTGGTCTTTGGATACACGTGTGCCATCAAAAAGACCGGTTTGGCCTTGATCACCCTGGCGGGTATAAATTTTCATGCGGGTATCCCGTTTTTCGCTCGATCTGGAACCGGTTGGGCCAGTGTTACCTGCCTGGCAGTATACGTTATCGTGGGGAAAATGCACCGCTTAACGGTCGGTGCGCGGTGGGCTAATGGGGTGGGTATGCAAAGCGGTTGGCACGCCGGGAAAGCACAACACCCACCCGGTTAGCACCAGTCCAATGACGCCAAAACCGATGGCCCAGAGCAGAGCAAAGCCCTGGGTTCCCCCGGCGGCGGAAAAAATATCCAGTGCCGGGGCGAACCCCGCCCATCCGTGCGATACCTGCGTAAACTCTGCGGCCAGGTACCACGCTAGTGGCCCCATGAGATATAAAGAACTCAAAATTCCCGCAGCAATTGTTCCACCGTCGCCGCATCGTACGGCCATCGCAACTATGCCAAAAGCAAAAATCGCCCAGCCAAGCTGCATGCCCAGGCACTGCCAAAGCGGCCCCGCTTCAGGCTCACCAAAGTACACGGCCAGCCACAATGCCGGAATACTGCCTACCGCCATTGCCAGCCAACGAATGACCAACGCCATGATGCGCCTATCCACCCCAGGACGCAGTGCCAGCGCCGGCCCCACCAGAAACCATAAAACACCCATGGCCAAATTCACATAGAGCCAGACGCGAGTCCACCATCCTGCCGCGGATGGTACCGCCCCCCATTGCCATCCTGCCGCCGCCACCAGCAAAGATCCGCCGGTGCATAGCAGGGCAACGATAACGCTTGGCGTGGGGAAAACCAGTGGCCGCACTGGCTTGGCCAGCGGCGCATCATCGATGATAGGAGAAGCGTTTTCACCGGTCATGAAGGTTTACGCCTTGAAGTCTACAGGGGCTGCGGCCACCGCTATTAGCGAGCCAAATAGACCAACCCCAACAGGCCGGACCCGCCAAAACGCCCCATGGCCAGATTGTATCCGCTCATCAAAGCTCAAGACAATGACCGCTCGGCGTGCCGACCATGGCGGCAGCTTAGCGAACCGCGATGACTTCGTCTGATGCTTCGGGCGTGGGCTGGGGCAAATCCGTGTCACGGCGTGGCTTGCGGACGGTGATTTTATCCAAAAATTCCAGCGCGGCGGTGGCAATCTTAAACACCTGGTCACTTTCCACCGCGGCACCGAGTTTGCGCCGACAGGTGGCGATGGCTTCTTCCGCGCCGTGTCGGGCTTCGGTTTGAAAGCACTTGATGCCGGAGAGAAAATCCAGGGGCAAGGCGCTGCGCAGGTGGCCATCGATGTAGCGGCAGACCAGCCAGCCGATCTCGAGTTCCTCTTCCTGTTCGTCATAGATTTCGGCGGATTCAAAAAATTCCCGCCAGGCGGCCCGGGCGTTGACCTGATCTTTCGAGGCGGTAAATGCCGCCCCCAGTTCACCCCAACAGAAGCGATCGCCGACTTTGGCCCCAGCCTGCCAGATACCCACACCGCCCAGCGGATTTTTGGGGCAGCCCTGTCCGCGGAACCGCATCCAGCCCAGTCGCCAATAGGCCCGGCCCAGGCCGAGCTTGGCGGCATCCTCAAAACATTCGCGGGCTTCGTCGAAGTCTTGGCGGCAGTGGCCGATGCCGAAGAGAAACTCCTCGCCGCGTTCGTACAGGCCCCGCGCACTTTGCGAGGGTGCCGGCAATGAATCCGATTTAGGTTGATCAGTAGATAATTCCATAGACAATGAACCACCTCCGTAGAAGTCCGGCATCGGTTTTCATCCGAGCGTGAACAAACAATATTCGTGCTGTTATCATCGGGTGAAATGGCGCAAAAGATAAAGCTTCATCACACAATTCATCTTAAAGTGTGCCGTAGGGCGGAAAAATTTATTCTCGGACGTTGGCCTTGCGCGCTGCGGCAGGACGCGGGCGAAATTGAACCCAGGGCTATTTCGGGTGGCCGAGAGCCGGGCCATCGGGTGCGAGGCCTGCGATGACCGGAGCCGTCATTGCCGCGGTACCGTAGCGTACCTTGTCAGGCGGTGTTATTGAGGTGATCATGTGGTGTTGGTCCGTTGGGTCCGGCGATGGAGATGACGGCGCGGGCCAGGTGATGAAGGATTGACATGTCTGACCCCACTCCGGAGATGCCGCTGCCCGGCCATGCGCCGATGGATACCGCCCTCACCGGCAAAATATTTACCGTCGGCACGCTGCGCTACACCAAAGGCGCGATCTTCGTACTGTTTTTTTATCTGATGTGGAATGACCTGATCCTGATGCTGATGGAACAGGTGCAGGGATTGCTGCCGGTGATCATGAAGAACAACGGCCTGTCCAACACGGAGATGTCGGTATTGGGAACGGTGTTGGGGCCACTGACCATGTGGATCAATCCGGTGGTCAGCACATGGTCGGACCGCACGCGGACGCGCTATGGTCGGCGGCGACCGTTTTTGGCACTGGCGACGCCGCCGTGTGCCATTTTCCTGGCGTTAATTCCATGGGTGCCCGATTTTTTTCACGCGGCGCAGGGGGTCTCCTGGATTCATCATCTTTTTGTCGCCCATGAAACCCTGGGTTTTTGCGTGTTCCTGGGCGTTATTTTACTGGGCTTCAATGCCTTTAATTCCACGCTGCTGGCGATTTTCAGTTATTACTATTGGGATGTGGTGCCGGAGCCGGTGTTGAGCCGCTTTTATGCGCTTGGGAAGGTTATCTCTACTGTGGCCACGGTGATCTGGAACTACTTTTTGTTGCAATACGCCGGGCATTACATGAAAGAACTTTTCGCGGGCGTGGCCGTGGTTTTTGCGGTGATTTATCTGGTGACGGTGTGGCAGGTTAAAGAGGGCAACTACCCGCCCCCTCCTCCCCGGAATGCCGCCAATCCGATTGTTAATTTCATTAAAGCCGTGGGCGGCTATTTCACGGACTGTTTTTCGCAGCGCCGTTACCTGCTGGTTTTCGGCACGCTGATGCTCTACCAACTGGGCAATGCGGCCAATGGATTTTTGATTCTCTTTTACCATTCCCAGATGCATCTGAAATTTAAGACCATCGGCCATATTCTGGCGATTCCACCCATGGTGGTGGCGGTGGCGGCCTACCCAATTGGATCCTTACTGGACCGGGTCGGAGCGGTGCGCTCCATTCCCGTGGCTGTGGCGTTATGGGCGCTATCCAATCTTGGGGCATTTTTCTTTCTGCACAACGAAACGACGATGTTGATATTCCTGATCGCGATTAATCTTTTCATTGCCGCCTTTGGTATTGCCATTGGTGTGCTGACGGTGGAGGTGTACCCCAAAGTCAAGTTGGGCCAATTTTGCTCCGCCAGTGCGTTGGCGCAGTCGGTGTTTTGTATGATTCTGGGGCCTTTGGCGGGTGTGATGCTGGACAGAGTGCATAACTATCAATACTGTTTCCTTTGGCCGGCGGCCATCCAGGGAACTTCGGCCATTGGCTTTTACCTGATTTATCGTGCCTGGAAAAGAGGCGTCTATAGAAGCATTCCCGCCGCAGAGGTGTTCCCCGAATCTATTGCACCGGGGACCACTTCATAGGAGAGGGTTTCCAATGATATGGAGAAGAATTTGTTGTTGCCCAAGCCAAGGGACTTAAAGCTTTTTTACCGGCAGCCCGCCAACGCCTGGACGGAGGCGCTGCCTTTGGGCAATGGCCGCCTGGGGGCGATGGTCTTTGGTCAGGTCCATAACGAACGCCTCCAGCTAAACGAAAGCACGCTTTGGTCCGGCGGGCCTAAGGATTGCAACAATGCGCACGCCAGAGCCGTGTTGCCGGAGCTGCGGCAGGCCCTTTTTGCGAGGGACTTTATCCGGGCGGATGCCTTGTGCAAAAAAATGCAGGGGCCGTACAACCAGTCTTACCTACCCCTGGGTGATTTGTAT
>JABEVA010000345.1 GCA_013044065.1 Phycisphaerae bacterium | reverse complement strand
GCGTGCCCTGGAGCGTGACGGCGTGGCCATCGAAGCTTTGGAGGGCTTGGGGCGGCAACCCGAATTTCCACTCGGCCACGAGGTAATAGCTGGAAAAGGCCCCCGCCCCTTCCGTCACTCCCGGCCGCGGCACGAGCAGATGCGGGTAAGGTTCCACCGCCAAAATCCCGGTGAACGTCTTGAGTTCGCCAAACTCAAAGACACTGGCACCGATCAGACGTTGCGACACCGCCAGCGCGGCCGCGCTGAGCACCGCCAGCACCAGCAATACCAGGGCCACCCCTCGCGTCCGCCGTCCAATGCCCGGCGCCGCGCGCTGTTCCCAACCAATATAAAATTCGTCGCTCATCGGGTGATGGCGGCAGGTTCGGCGCGGGTGCCTGCCGGATTAGGTTGCGGATCCACCAGCACGCGACCGTGGCTGATCCGGACGTTGAACGTGGGAATTTTCTCGACGAACGGCGGCGGGGAGGCGCCCGTTTCCGGCAAATACTGGTAGCCGTGCCAGGGACAGGTAATGCAGCCATTGAGAATTTTTCCCTCCCCCAGCGGCCCGTTCTGATGCTGGCAAACGTTGGAAACAACGGAAATCCTGCCGTTGTATTTAAAAATCGCCACCCGTTCGCCCGCCACACAGGCAATCCGCGCGCGGTTTTCGGGAATATCCGCCACGGCGCCAACGTCCACGAAACCGGCGGGCGTTGGCGGCGTGGCTTCGCGATCCAGCGCGCGTTCCTTTTGCGCCGCCGCAAAATGCAATCCCAAGACGGTGAGGAGACTGATCGCCATGGCCACGGTCAACCGCAGGCTGGTTTCACCTTGCAAGGCCCCGAAAGTGACATGCAGGACGAGCAACGCGTACGCGCCATAGACCAGCATGTGCAGCGTCTTCCAGACGGGCGCGGACAAATTGGCGAGCCAGAAATCGTGGCTGGTGGCAGCCATGAGAAACAGGATCATCAAGGCCATAAACCCGAAGACTTGAAACGGCAGCGAGCCGGTGGTGCCGTGGTAATGTCCCGAAACAAAGATGCTCAGGAATGGGTTGACGTCACCGCCCGCGTGATAGGTGGTGATGACGAACACGGCATGGACCAGCGCCAGGAGGAAACACGTGACGCCGGCATGACGCCGGTTGTAAAGCAGCGGCAGAAACCGCGAATCCAGACGGCACAGCGGGCCGATGACCAGAATAATGTTTAGCAGCAGAAAAGCCGCCGTGCCAAAGGCGCGCATCACCAGGATTTCAGCGGTGACGAGCGGAAAGAGGAGCAAAGTCACCGCGCCAAACGTGAGGAGATAAAGCGCCACCCCGCCGACCAGCACCAAATCGTAAAGGCGCTTCTGCCGGTTCCACTGAACAGCTTGGTAGGCAATGCTCATGGCGACGCCGGCGGCGGGTTTGGGTTAGCGGAGCTGAAGGTGTCGAATTGGAAATGTTGGGAGACATCCACCACTTCCCCGTCAGCCACGCTGTAAAGCACAAGCACACCCGGGGTGTGAATAACCTCGTCCGGTAGCGCCAATGGCACCGCCCCAAACGCCCCCAGCAGGATCGCCTTCGGCGGAAGCGTTTCGATCCGGGCCGCCGGGCCGGCAACCCAATAAACCATCAAATCGGGGTTGATAAAATCCGCGGCAGCGGAAAAGGAAACGGCGCGCCCACCGGTTCCGGCGGGCGAATTCCATAACCGGATCACCACGGGACGCTTGGAAAAAAGCTGATTGCTCTGCCCAGCCACAGAACCCAGGGTAATCGAAGCCGGGGTCAGCGACGCCGGCAACGCCGAAACCGCAGGCACTGACTGGCGTCCGGCCAGGCCCAACCCCAACCCGAGGGGGAGAATCACCCCCAGCACGAGGATTTGCCGACGATGACGTTGGCGGAGTGGACGAATCATAGGGCGTCAGGAATGGGTGGCTGCCTTTGGCACGGACGCGTGCCCCGCCAATCGGCGATGGGCATTGGCTTCGGCTGGTGGTTCATGAATCCCCCGGCACCAGCGCCACAGCAATAAAGGCCAGAAAATCATCGCGCCGGGAAGGATCAGGAGCCGGAAACCCCAGGTCGCAGGTCCGGCGTGGGAATCAATTTTCCGGGCACCCAAAAACACAAAGGGCACTGCGAAAAGAAACCCCCAGGCCAGGTAGCCAGCCAGCAAAATCAGAAATGCAGCGGCAATCATAAGGCATCAAATCGTGGCGCGTGACACCGGGGCCGGAGGAATGGCCTGGGAATGGATGCGGAAACCATGACCCCTCGGGATTTTCAGAGGGGCTCTCCATCCGGACCGCTTTAACCAAATTTTTGCGCACATCCTTTGTGAGTGAAGAGTGAAGGGAAAGTTCCGCTTTGGCAACTGCATTTCACCGGCGAGATATTCACATCCGCCAAATCCAGCCGCCTGCCGACTGTCCATCCAACCAAAGCCAGGTTTAATCATTGTCCGTTGGTCGTACTTGCGTGCCCGACCTTACAAATTCTGTGCTGGGCCGGAAGGTGTGAACGGGACTGACTAACAATCCTGAAGGCGGTCGAAGTGGCGGCGAAAGTTGATTTTGCCTCCTGACGCTGATGCCGACCACGGGTTGGGCCGTCAGAAATGGCCACTCAGCAGACGGCAGACGGGGTGCATCCGCTGGCAATTAGTCGTTCAAAGGCGAGTACGGAATCCCGCGGCCATACAGTGCATGCCGGCGGGCAGACAGCGCGACGAAGGAAGCGACCATCGGGTCCAGTTTGACCCCTTCCGGCTGCGGCCAAGGCCCAATTTGAGAGCTTACTGCGGCCCGCGATGATTTCGGTGGGTTATTTGAGGTGAGGCTTTTACTTTGTGTTTGCATGATATTTGGTCGGTCAATGTTCTAAAACCCTACACAATTGTGTAACAGCGTGGCTTTGAGGGTATATAAGCAGGATTCAAGCCATGTGAGTTTTACGGTGAATTTTACTTGCGTTTTTGCGAGTCTTGGGGTAAAGGATATGGACCTTTCGGTAGAAAAAGACAGAAGCAAGCCCATTTTAATTCAGGATGAAACCCGCACTTTATTATTTCTGCATCGTTTTGGCATGGTTTGCCGGCATTCACCAAGCTGCTGCGCAAGGGGCGACAGCATTCACATATCAAGGCCAACTCCATGATGGCGGCACCAATGCCAACGGCACCTATACGATGACGTTCAAACTTTACGATGCCGCCACCAGTGGCAACCAAATTGGGAGTGCCATCGCGAGCAGTCCGACGTTGGTCAATGGACTATTCACCGTCAACCTGGATTTTGGCCCGGGGGCCTTCAACGGCAGCGCCCGCTGGCTGGACATCACCGTGCAAAGCGGCGCTGACAGCGAGGAACTGGCCCCGCGGGTGCAAGTATTGCCAACGCCCTATGCACAGTTTGCGGCGGTGGCGGCGACGGTGACCAACGGGGCGATTACCGCCGCACAAATCGGGAGCGGCGCGGTTGTCAACGCCAGTATTTCGGCCGAGGCCGTGAATGCAACCAACATTGCCGGTGGCCAGGTTGTAAAAGGTCTCAATGGTTTGACGGACTATGTGACGCTGTCAGCGGGTTCCAATGTGGCTTTGGCGACGAATGGCAACACGATTCAGATTGCCGCGCTGGGCGGATCCTCCTCACTTCCCAATGGGATCCAGATTTTTACCAGCAACGG
>JABEVA010000344.1 GCA_013044065.1 Phycisphaerae bacterium | reverse complement strand
GTTCGGCGCTAACACTGGCACTGTCTGGTTTGGGCCAGCCGGTCGGAGGGGGCGGCTTTTACCCCTATCGGGCAATGTGTTCTGGCAGACGCTCAACGCCGGGAAGACGTGGCAGAGCGTGCATGTCGGCCATCGGTTCGGTGGGCCGAGATGGCTTGGCTCTTGGAACAAGATGGCACTGGTGGGCAACAACGGCTTTCTGCTACTTACGCATAACGCCGGACGGACCTGGACAAGGGTTCAAAGCGGGCTGAAGACGGGCATAAGAGCCATCAGCTTTGCCAAGGGTGGTAAGGCGGGTTGGGCCATCGGCGGCGACGGCAAATACCTGCGCAACGGCGGCTGGGGGATGTTTGCAGATGCGGTCATCTTACACACGACCAATGGGGGCCTGACCTGGACGCGGCAGAAGGCTCCACCCGGGCGAACCGGACCACTGACCGACGTGTGGGCGATCTCGCCGAAAGAAGCGTGGGTCAGTTCCATGGTGGGCTACGCGCGAACCAATCCGTCAACGGCGTTGCCTTGGCTGTTGCACACCACCGATGGCGGAAAGACTTGGCGTAACGAGCAGAGGCATATTGTAAGCGTCCGCCAACTCTTTTTTATTAACTCTGGATGCGGCTGGGCGTTTGGCGGCCAGGGCGGCAGTCCGCAGGAGCCGTATGCCGTGGCGCTGCTGCAGTACTTGGCAGGTGGGCGCGTTAAACACGCCCCCAGGAGCCGGGGCACGCCCATTACCGTTCAGGTACCGCATCGAGAGCACGTGTCCATCAATATCTTCGGTCCGCATGGCCGGGTGATCCGAGAACTCATGACCGGAGCGATTCACAAAAAAGGCCCGCTGACGGTGTATTGGAACGGCCGGGACCAGTGGGGAGCGCCCGTGCCGCTGGGCACCTATAAATGGGGGGCTTATTTTTCGCCTGGCATTCGGCCCAAATACATGGGCGAAGTGGGCAGTTCCGGTCAGCCGCCGTATCCTACCCTCAATGGCCTGGGCGGCTGGGGTGGTGATCACGGTCCGCCGATTGGTGCCGCCGCCGACCGGACGGGCCTCTATTTTCTCTGGACCGTCAGCGAAGCCCTGTGCAACGTCATCAAACTCAACTATCAGTTCCACCCTGTTTGGCGGGTGCGGGTATCGGTTGGTGGGGGCTTCACACCGGCCTACGCCCTGGCTTCCAACGGGAAGTATGTCTTTGTGGCTTATCGTGGTTCACGACCGCTGCTGGCTCACTTGGACGCCCGAAATGGCCAACTGCTTCCGTGGCCCGATGGGGCCGTCACAGCACCCATCAGTCATAGCACCATGGTCGTCGTGCCGGCGGGAGCGTCGCCCGTAGCCATTCAACCGGAGTGCTGCGGTGTGGCCGCAAATGCCACGGAGGTTTTTGCCTCCGTCTACTCCAGAAATCAGATTCGGGTATTTAGTGCCCAATCCGGACGATTGCTGCGCACACTTAAGTGCCCGGGGCCGCGTGGCCTGTGCCTAGACACTGCGGGCAATCTCTGGGCAGCCTCGTACCTGTCCGGTCGGCCCGGGAGAATCATGGAATTTGCCCATGCCACCGGCGTCGGTCGCGCCGTAGTGGCCCATAATCTGGTGGCCCCGTGGGGTGTCGCGGTGGATGCCGCCGGTCGCATTCATGTAACCGATGACGGCTCGAGCCAGCAGGTGAAGGTGTTTTCACCCAACGGTCGGCTGGTGCAATCGCTGGGTACCATTGGCGGCCGGCCTTGGTCGGGAAAATACGTGGCTGGTAACTATCTGGAGCCGGCGGGTATCGCTGCGGATGACCGCGGCCAGATCCTCACCGCCCAGGCGGCGCTTCCGAAGGTGTTTTCCCTTAACGATGCCGCCACGGGCAAACTTCTCAAGCAGTGGTTTGGCGGTATTGGTTATTGGGGTGCCCTGACGGCTGATCCCATTCATCCGCGGATAGCTTATTACGAACTGGAATCTCCCGGTGCTGATTATGGTGGGCTGGCGTTCGCGCGAGCCAGAGTCATCGGTCCCGATAAAGTGGCGGCACCCCAGGCCTATTGGCTGGGTGCGGCTTACCCTGGCTTTCACCCCATTGGCCCCGGCGGCTGGCTGCCCCAGACTGATGTTGTGCTGGGAACCAACCACCGAAAATACTTTGTTTGCGATACCAATCCGCACGGCATTGCGCTGATACAGGGCAACAAACTCCTGCCGGTGGCCTACTTCCGCGCCTGGGCTGGTTGGCAAAAGGGCAATCCGTTTCACGGCAACGCTCTGCAAATATGGTCCGATGCCAACGGCGATCATCGCGTCGAGCCGGGTGAGGTGCATCTGCTGGTGAACCTGGCGGGTCGCCCATTGCCGGAGTTTGCCGGCGGTGCCGGTTCCATGTGGATGTCCCGGCAGGGCAATATCTATCTGGCCACCGAAGCCAACAGTATCATTGAAATTCCAGCCAGAGGGTTTTCACCGGATGGCACCATTCAATGGGATCTTGCCAAGGCGCATTACGCGGTTCCGGTGGTGCTCGGCCGGGCTGGCCCCCGGCTTTTTACCGGTTATCGCGACGGAATTCTCGGGATGCGTGTTGATAACCGCGGTAATCTATATACCTGTGTCAATGCCACGGCACCGTATTATACGCAGCGCCAGACGCAGGCCATGCGCAATGGCATCGGCCACGATGACTGCTGCAATGCCGTGAAATTCATGAAGTTTTCCCCGGATGGCAAGCTGCTGTGGATGGCCGGTCGAAAAGCGGCCAATCAGGCCGGTCACGGGCTGCTGCATCATTTCTGGGTGATCGCCGGCCTGGTGGGTAATCGTTACGTGGCGGGGGGCAGCGAATGGGGCCAGATTTATTTCTATACCCACGATGGCTTTTATGTGGGGGCCCTGTTCAACAATCCCACCCAGGCACCGCTGCCTGGCCCCTATACCGGCGGTGGTGAAGATGCCTGCGGCGTGGTCAAGTACTATCCCAAGCTTAATCAAGTGTGGGCCTATAACGAAGGCATGGCTTATCGTGTACTGGGTTTTAATCATGGTCGAGTTCAGGGTCAGAGCCGAGAGTGGGGCCACGTGGTGGTCAGGCGTGTGTTTCCGTCACAATGGGGGCAGCGAGCCACGGCGGCGGGTAGTCTGGTCATCGTGCCGCTCCGCAGCCGATGGAGAAGTGCGGCGGCGTGGAAGTCTGTGCCCGCCAGCAGCATCAAACGCGGTGGCAAAGTATTGGCTCGCGTGCAGCTTGGCCTCGACGGCCGGAATCTATACGCCAGGTGCAAAGTTACGCATAGCGGACCGCCCCTCAATGATGCGCATTCGGCGCGGCTCGCGTTCAACGACGGAGACTCGGTGGGTCTGGACTTGGGCCCCCCGGTAAAACGGCCGAACGGACCGGTTCTCGGGGATGTGCGCATTCTAGCAGCGATGATCAATGGCAAGCCCCGTCTCATTGCGATGGCACCCCTGATCCGAAACCTGCACGCTCCCGCCAGCTATTTCACCCCGGCGGGAGGCCATGTGCATTTTGCCTTCGTCGGCTATGTCCCAGGTGGGCGGATATTCAAACAGGTGTGGGCGCATGGTTATATCATGACGCTGGCCGTGCCACGGCGTTTTCTGAACATACCGTTAACTCCTGGCCGCAAAGTGGCCATGGACGTGGAGGTGAATTTCTCCGGCTATACCAACGAAGGCCTGCAGGTGGTGTCGCGCAATTATCTTTTTTCCCCGCAAAATGATGCTGACAACACTGTTGACGACATCCCCACCGAAGCGAGACTCCATCCCCAATGGTGGGGAGTGGGCGAGGTAAAATAGCTTGATGGAACAAAACCACCGGCGAGACGCTGTGGAGGTTATTGGCGCAATGCGAAGACGTATTTTAACCCGGAGTTTAGCCCAATCATTTTCAATTTCGGGGGAGAAAACCCTTGATAGTATTGCGTTTGATGGGGTTAGGAGGGGGTTTTTCGGCGGCAT
>JABEVA010000343.1 GCA_013044065.1 Phycisphaerae bacterium | reverse complement strand
GCACCGCCCTGACCTGCGGGCAGATTCCACCACCGCCACCATAACCAACGGATGGCGACGTAAAATGGTTCAACCCAACGCCGCGGAAGCTAAAACTTCTGCGGCGTTTTTTTTGTGCCACGAAGCGCCCATCAACGCGAGTTCCGCCCACCGGGTGTAAACACTCCAGCGTATGACACCGGCTGACCCATAATAGCGGCTCTGTGATGACGCCGGCCCTGCCGGCCCAAAATCTCCACAAAAAATTTAACTTCCACGCCGCTTTTGGCTGATAGTAGAAACAGCCACTGCGAGATGGTATTGGCAAACAGCAATCTCCGGCCAAGAAAGAGCTGGAGTTGTTGAATAGAGACGAGAGAAGAGAATCACTTTACCGGGGTAATCAGCCCCAACACTTTCTTCTCACGCGAAGTAAAAAACGTTTTCGCAAGTCCGGTGTGTGCCGGGTTGCGGTCTGGAGAGTCGCTCATGGCGGCGGCGAGATCCACGTGTTGGTGCCGCCTTAGTAGGGAGAGTTTATATGTTGTCCTTTCGTAGTATCCTCATCAGTGCGTCTTTAGTTGCTCTGGGCGGTGTTGCGACGTCGGCGGTAAGCGCTGATATCATCCAGACCTTTGCCGTGGCTAATGCCAATGTCGGCGACGGAACCAACTTGGCCGACGCCACCATCGCCTTTGATGTTAGCGCCGCCAACAACACCGTTGTGGTTACCATCAGCAACGCCAGCGTGATGCATGCCGCCAATGAATTGTTGCGGAGCGTCTCCTTTGATGTGCAGACCAGCGGCGGCACGGCACCCAGCTCACCAAGCGGTCTGGCCCTCTCTGACGGCCAAAGCGTAACGGTGGCTTCCGGTGGGGCCGCCACCACGACGTCACTAAGCGGCCTTTCCGCCTTGGGCGGCAATGAGTGGACGATTTCGCCTTCGACAACTGGGCCGAGCAATACCAGCACGTTTCTGTTAAGCAGCAGCGGACCCAAATATCTGGTCATCGGGCCGTCGCCCTATATCGATGCCAATTCCAGCGTCGCCGGAAACCCGTCCCATAGTGTCTTCCTTGGTAACAGCCCGGTATTTACCTTCCACCTTCAGAACCTTGCCGCTGCCGATAGCATTAACCATGTGGTGGTCGGCTTTGGCACCGGCTGCGACGTGGTGTCGGCAAATCTGCTTACGTCCACCACGGTTCCTGAGGCTTCCACTTTGGCCTTGTTGGCCGTTGGTTCAAGTTTATTACTGGTAAGCCGCCGGAGGCCGCGCCCGGCCTGACGCGCTTATCGTTTTACCAAGCCCGCCTTTTTCACGCTCCACGCCCCGGGGTTGATTCCACCCCGGGGCGTCCTTTTTTAACCGGGCTGCGTGGTGCCACGACCCGAATTATGTCAACACCGCGCCAGCGGCGACCAACCGTGATTGGAGTATGGAAAAATCCACTGCCTGCACAGCGCATTGCTCCTCCAGAGCGCAGTGGGCCGCATTCGCCGCCACCTCACCGAGCGCCATAAACACCGGTTCCATACGTACGGATCCATAAGCGATGTGGGACGCCGACAAACAGACCGGCACCAGCAGGTTTTCACATTCGCCCGTCCGCGGCACAAGGCACCGGTAGGAAATACCATAAGGGCCGGCGCAGGGCACCTGCACATCGCCTTCATTGAGGACACGAACTTGCCCCACATCTATTTTGATGAACCTGGAACAGTTGTGAGAATCCATATTATAACTGCCCATGGCCACAGCATCCGGGCAGCGGCGTGTGAGTCGGCAATCATGCTCGGTCAACACGTAATCTCCCGTCATCCGCCGGGCTTCCCGGACATAAAGCTGATGCGGCCAGAGACCGGTGTCGGTGAATTCGTCCCGGGCCAGACCCCATAGCCCATAGGCATGCTGATAGCGTTGGGGAATTTCCGGGCTGTGGGTGATATGCCAATAAAGGCCCGCCTGATAACGGACGTGGTTCTGAAAGATGCGTTCACGCTGGACATAATTACCCTGCGGCCAATCGTAGTTGGCTCCGATGAAATCGCTGGAGACCGGCCCATGATTGTTGGTATCGGTTTTGTGAAAGCCGCCCGCGGTGCGCGGCGCGAGAATATCAAACTTTGCCGGCACGGCATCTGCGCCGTCGGCGGTCCTTGCGAGTTGATCGTTGTAAGCGTCCTTGTCGCCCTGAAACCAGCGCGTGGCCAACAGGTATTCGTCCGGGTTAAAACCGGGCGGCTTCGGCCAGTCCACGCGCAACGCCGGATCATCGGTCATGCAGACACGAAAACAATACGCCTGCACGCGGCCGTCGCCCTGGCCCTGGCACAATGAGAGATCTTCGCCCACAATCCAGGGCAGCAAGCCGCTTGACGAATCGCCCGGCCTTACGTACGGGTCAACCGGATGGCTGAACTGGTGCAGGTTCCGCACCTGAATACCGTTGAGGGTTTCGCCGTATGCGACATTGCTCTCGCGTCCGACGGCATGGCTGACGCCGGCGAGGGCCAGCAAATCACCTTCATAGGTGGCATCAATAAATACTTTTCCATGCACCCGCAACCCGCCTAACATTGTGACCATGGCAATCCGCCGACCATCCATCGTTGCCGATTGCAGATACTGGCCAAATTGCACCGGCACCTGGGCCTCGGCCATCATGCGCTTGATAACATCCTTGGCCACCGATGGCTCAAAAGACCATATCTCGTCACATCCGTATGCTCGGCCCAGATCCTGGTAGAACCTGCGGGCCATACCGCCGATGATGTTTTTATTGCCATAATCGGTCCAGCCGAGTCCGCCGGTGGTCATGCCGCCCAGGTGTTTACCGGGGTGCAGCAGCAAAGTGCTTCGACCCAGCCGCTGGGCTGCGACCGCCGCAAAAACCCCAGCGGATGTGCCGCCATAGACAACCACATCGGCATGAATGCTTTCAGGCCGGGCACTAATCCACGAATCGGTAAAATAGTGCAATGCAGGAAAAACTTCAGGCATCGGTGATCTCGAATCGCAATCGGCACCCACCAGTTGAGCCACGCTGTGGGTTATGTGCCCAGCACATTGGTTTTTAGCGCAAGAAAGTTTGCCAACAGCCGATTTCCATCTTCCGTCAAAAAGCTCTCCGGATGGAACTGCACCCCGTGCAAAGGCCAGCGCCGGTGCCGCACGCCCATGATTTCCTTTTCTTGAGTCCAGGCGCAGACCACAAAATCCTCCGGCAACGTACCAGGCCGAATAACCAGGCTGTGATAACGTGTGGCCGCAAAAGGATTGTTCATACCCGCAAAAACTCCCTGTCCATCATGGTGGATCGGAGAGGTTTTGCCATGCATCAAGCGCCAATTGCGTTCCACCACGGCTCCGTAGGTATGGCCAATACATTGATGCCCCAGGCAAACACCCAAAATCGGTATGGTCGTCGCAAACGTTTTCAAGACGTTGTTGCTGATGCCCGCTTCCCGCGGCGTACAAGGCCCTGGCGAAATGATGATATGGTCCGGCTGGAGCGCGGCAATGCTTTCCACCGTGACTTTATCATTACGAAACACTTCAATTCGGTAATTAGCATCTAGTTCACCGATGCGCTGCACCAGATTGTAGGTAAAGGAGTCATAATTATCGATTAACACAATCATAAAGGCAGATTATACGCAGATGATGGCACGTTGTGCCACTTTGATCTCGTCACTCTTGAGCTTTGGCTTCTAATAGCTGAGATTCCAAAGAAACGCTTGCCAGCAGGTTTAGCCCTGATCATCTTTCTG
>JABEVA010000342.1 GCA_013044065.1 Phycisphaerae bacterium | reverse complement strand
CGCCGCCGGTTTCGCCCGCCGCCACCATGTTGACGTACAACTTGTCAAAGACTTTGGGGTGGCGGGACATGGATTCGCTTAAGCTGGTGCCGCCTTCCACATCGGCGGTGACATCCAGCAGGGTGTCTTTCATGCGGCCAGGCTTTTGCTGCTGCTGCAATACTTTTAAGGACCGCAAAATGGGCAAGCCGGCATCTTGCAGGGTGGAAAGCTGACGGGTAAAAGCGGTGAGAATTTTGGTGGAAACATTGCCGATATTGATGGAGATTTCACTGAAGCCCTTTTTCTTTTTGGGTGCTCCAGGCAAACTGGGACCGCCGGCACCGCGCGGCTTCTTGCCGGCCTTTTCCCTCACGGGCTTGGTTAAAAAGTAGCCTTGGGCGCGAATTTTGGAGGTAGCTTCGGCGGTATCGTTGGCATCAATTTCCGCCTTGACGGTTTGACCGGCACCGTTCATCGCTTCATATTGGTAGGTAGGCATGGGAGACTCCTTATGGTTGGCCGACGGAACAAGGTCCGCGGTAGATCGGCCCGCGCTGGCGGACCGGATGGCCGAGAATCCGGAGGGTCTGGTGGATTCCCGGGCGCGCCAGGCGAACATGGCCGGGCCGCGGACGGCTAGCGCCGCCATCTATACTTCAATACGGCTAAATGCCAGGACCGGGCAGCCTAAAAGTGTGTGAATTTAATTGGATATCCCGTTATCGGGCGGCGGACGACGTTAAACACGAAGGCGCGAGGGTGATCCACAGATTTCACAGATTACACAGATTAACGACGGCGACAGGATAAACCAGGAAAGGCAACTCCGCGAGATGCATGCCAAGAGTGATCCGGATAATATATCGTCTCCGCCGACACAAGGCTCTTGTTACCTGCCTGGTGGCCGGAAGGGACAACCTGTGAAATGGGGAAGCCGTGTCTAAACAACTGCTGTGGGTATGAGAATGGTTGAAGAAATAATGGGTATACGAGACCCCCAAACATATGCGATTATTGGAGCTGCCATGGAGGTACATCGCGAACTGGGCTGTGGTTTTCTTGAGGCGGTCTATCAGGAAGCGTTGGCGCTGGAGCTCACGGCCCGGAAAATTCCATTCCAGCGGGAAATTGAGTTGTCCGTAAACTACAAGCACCAACCACTCAAAGCCATCTACAAACCGGACTTTTTACGTTATAAATCCGTGGTCATTGAAACCAAGGCACTATCTCGCCTATCCAGCGTGGAGGAGTCTCATTTAATCAACTATCTTAAGGTGACGGGCTATCGTGTCGGACTGCTTATCAACTTCGGAGCTCAATCATTGGAACATCAGCGATTCGTACGGTAAAAAATCTGTGTAATCTGCGGATCCCCTGTCGTTGCCGCCGCTATTCCTCAACGATGGTTTGTTTGACCACTTCCTCGATGGTGGTAAGGCCCTCGAAGATGCCTAGGAGGCCGGATTGGCGGAGGGTCCTCATGCCGCGTTTTTTTGCGGCATTGCGTAAAAGATTGGTGGAGGCGTGGTTCATAATCATCTCGCGCATTTCGTCATCAAGAATCATAACTTCGCAAATAGCAAGTCGCCCTTTGTAACCCGTGTTATTACAAGCCCCGCAGCCACGACCGTGATAGAACGTCTTTCCTTTGACATCCGCAGGTAAAAGTTCCAGCTCCATCAATTGCTCTTCGCTGGGTTGATATTCTTCTTTACAGTTGACACATATTCTTCTGCAAAGTCGCTGGGCCAAGACCCCCTCTAATGTCGCGGTAATCAGGAATGGTTCGACGCCCAAATCTAACATACGGGCGATTGCGGATGGGGCGTCGTTGGTGTGAAGTGTACTGAAAACCAAGTGTCCAGTCAAAGATGCTTGAGTTGCGATCTCTGCTGTTTCTTTATCGCGAATTTCTCCGACCAAAACAATGTCCGGGTCTTGCCGCAAGATGGATCTGAGGCACCGGGCGAATGTCAAGTCTACTTCGGGCCGAATTTGCACTTGGACGATGCCATCGATATCGTATTCCACCGGATCTTCGGTGGTGATGAGTTTGTCTTCCACGGAGTTAAGCTCGTTAAGAGCGGCATACAATGTGGTGGTCTTTCCCGACCCGGTCGGGCCTGTTACCAGAACGATGCCATTGGGCTTTTCCACCAATTGGCGAAAGACGCGTAAGTCCTCATCACGCATGCCGAGCTTATCGAGATCCAAAGAGACATTGGATCGATCCAAAATTCGCAAAACGATACTTTCGCCAAAAACCGTAGGTAGCACCGCCACCCGCAGATCGATGGGATGTTGATGCACTACCAGGGGAATACGGCCGTCTTGGGGTAGCCGTCGCTCGGCAATATCCAGATTGGCCATGACCTTGATGCGGCTGGAAATGGCTAAAGCGATGTACTTGGGGGGTGGCACCATCTCGTAGAGCACGCCGTCGATGCGGTAACGCATTTTGAACTCGTGCTCAAAAGGCTCAAAGTGCACATCCGACGCCCGCTCTTTAATGGCCTGCATGAGGACCATGTTCAGCAGCCGCTTGACGGGGTTGGACTCGGCCAAATCTTTGAGCATTTCCAGATCGATGGAATCGCCGCGGTTTTGCAGTTGAGCCAGGGTCTCGTCGGTCCCGATTTCAGACATCAGATCGGCCAGAGATTCCTGCTTATTTTCGTAGTAGCGTTGCAGCAGTTTGGCCAAGGCTCCGGCTTCGGCAATGTAAGCCACCACTTTGAACCCCATGAGGGTTTTAAGGTCATCGATTACCCGGAAGTTCTCCGGTGAATCCAGGGCTATCGCTAAAGTGTTTGTGGCCGGGTCATGCGTGAGGGGAATAACGCGATAAACCGTGGCCATTTGGGCGGGGATGAGTTTGATCGTTTCCGGAGGAATATCGCGGCCTTCCAAATCGACGGATTCAAAACCACGCTGGGCCGCCAAAGCAAAGTTAAGGTCTCGGGCGTTGATGAGTTCCAATTCCAAAAGGATTTGGCCCAGAGGGGTATTGATTTTTTTGGATTTTTGTTCCTGCTGCACCGCCAAGGCCTGGTGGACCTGCTCGCGGGTAAGGCAGCCCATTTTGATAAGTACACGACCAAGCGGACGGTCTTTAAGCTGATCTACTGGAGGCATCTTGCCGCGTGCCGGCCGCGGCGCAGCAGGTTTGGACGGCTCGGAGGGTTCGCTTTTGTCTACGGGATCAGCCATAACATCTCCAGCTCAAATACAAGCCCAGCGGGTAATTAAACGAAACACCACGCAAGTTGCGCGGTGCCGAAAGCCCCGCCATTGTTTGGCCGTGGCGCAAATGGTTTGCGCTGCGGGGCGGTGTGCTGGAATTCAAGGCCACCGCTGATTGCGCAAGCACAGTGCGCCCTGGGAAACAATCCCAGGGCTGGCGGAAACAATCCCACCGCTGCGCCGCCAAATACGGACCGCTGAATACCTCGTCGTTAATCTGGGTAATCTGTGAAATCTGTGGATACCTCTGGTCCGTCGCCTCTTTAGCCCTCGGTGATCTCTGTGGCCTTTCCGCAGCGCCTGCCGATACCGGGGGAATAAACTCCACGGCTCGAGCACCACTGAAAACTGAAAACTGAAAACTGAAAACTTCGTCCGTCATTTTCCACCTCGGGTGCCGGTCATGGGCGTGGCATCCTTTTCGGTGTCGGGACGATCCAGTTTCTTACCCATGCGCTCCGCCAGATCGGCGGGATTGCGGGCCCGGTCCACGGCATCTTCTGCGCTGATTTTTCCGGACTGGAAAAGTTCGAGTAGTTTATCATCCAGCAGTTGCATACCAAATTTGCGGCCGGTTTGAATGAAAGCGTCAATGCGGAAGGTTTTATTTTCGCGGATGAGGTTGGCGATAGCCGGCGTTACCACCAAAAATTCATACGCGGCCACCACGCCATCCTGATCGCAACGTGGGACCAAAGCCTGACTGATGACCGCCAGCAAAGTGGTGGAAAGCTGGACGCGAATCTGTTCCTGCTGGTCGGCCGAAAACGCGTCGATCACACGGTTAATAGTTCCCTGACAACCGGTGCTAGGCAGGGTTCCAAACACCAAGTGGCCGGTTTCGGCGGCGCGGATGGCGGCGCTGATGGTTTCCAAATCACGCATTTCACCGACCAAAATAACATCCGGGTCTTGCCGCAAGGCTCGCCGCAGAGCCTCGGCAAAGGTGGGCACGTCGTTGCCCTCGCCCACTTCGCGCTGGCTGATGATGCTTTTTTTGTGCTCGTGGTAATACTCCACCGGGTCTTCCACGGTGATGATGTGCCGGTCAAAATTTTCGTTGATGTAATTGACCATCGAGGCCAACGAGGTGGTTTTGCCCGAACCCGTCGGGCCCGTAACCAAAAACAAGCCACGCGGCCGGCGGCACAACTCGGCACAAATTTTGGGCAGGCCCAGTTGGTCAAAGGTCAGGAGCTTATACGGAATTTTGCGCAGCACCATGGCGATGGTGCCCTTTTGCCGGAATGCCGCCACGCGGAACCGGGCTTTGGCGGAGCCGTCACTGCTGGCAAAGGCAAAGCCAAAGTCGGTACTGCCGGTTTCCTGGAGTTCCTGCTGGCTGCGCTCCGGGGTAATGGCCTTCATCAGGGCCATCGTATCTTCCGCATCCAGACTTTTGGTGGCCAAATCGCGCAGATGGCCGCTGATGCGCAGCACCGGCGGCCGGCCCACACGCAGGTGCAGGTCGGAGGCGTCGCGTTTGATGGTGGTTTCCAGAAGTCGGTCTATGTGCATTTGTGACATAAAAAATCCTTAAACAGGAGTCAGGAGTCAGGGGTTAGGAGATAATTAACATTTCAGAGCGAAGCGTTTCCTTTGCTCCTGTCTCCTGTCTCCTGTCTCCTTACTCCTGTCTCCTTGGCACTATTCGGCCAGAATACCCTCCGCCTGAGTAACACGGGCCACTTCGCGGGCTGTGGTAATACCGTTGACGACCTTCACTTTGCCGTCATCCAGCAACGTTTTCATACCCGTGGCTTTGGCGGCCTTGCGCAACACGCCGGCCGGGGACCGCTTAAATGCCAGCTCGCGCACCTCGTTGGTCATCATCATCATTTCAAAGATGCCGATACGACCGCGATAGCCGGTGTTGTTACACGCTGCGCAGCCCGAGGGTTTGAAAATCGTTTTTCCGACAAGCTCCTGTTCGGTAAAGCCCAGCAGGCTCAACATGCGGCGATCCGGGTCCAGATCGGGTTGTTTGCACTGATCACACAGTGTTCGGACGAGGCGCTGGGCCATCACGGCCTGAATGGACGAAGCAACCAGAAACGGCTTGACACCCATGTCGATGAGCCGGGTGATGGCCGATGGAGCATCGTTGGTGTGCAGCGTGGAAAATACCAGGTGACCGGTAAGGGCAGCCTGAATCGCGACCTCGGCCACTTCCAGATCGCGGATTTCACCCACCAGAATAATGTTGGGGGCTTGCCGCAACATCGAACGCAGGATTTTTCCAAAAGTCAGACCAATGGCCTCGCGCACCTGACATTGGTTAATACCGGGAAAATTATATTCCACGGGGTCTTCCGCCGTGATGATTTTACGATCGGCCGTATTGAGTTCCGCCATCGCTCCGTAGAGCGTGGTGGTTTTGCCTGAGCCGGTAGGCCCGGTGACCAGAAAGATGCCATTGGGCCGGCTGATTACCTTTTTGAAGCGCTGGTATTCATCTTCTTCAAAGCCCATGCGCTGAATGCCAATTTTGACATTATCCGGCCGCAAAATACGCATCACCAGGGATTCGCCATGATACGCCGGCAGGGAACTCACACGAAAGTCGATATCCGTGCCATCGACATCCATCTTGATGCGTCCGTCCTGGGGCACGCGCTTTTCGGCAATATCCATACCACCCATAATTTTCAGCCGCGCCAGAACCGGGGCCTGCACCTGCTTGCGCAGGTTGTCGCGTTGCACGCACACGCCATCAATGCGGTAGCGCACCCGCACGCGATCTTTCATCGGCTCAATATGAATATCACTGGCGCGGGCTTTGACCGCTTCAGTGATGATGGCGGTTACCAGGCGTATGATGGGGGCTTCATCGGGATCTTTTTTTTCGCCGACTTTTACGTCGATGGACGTACCGCGGTCCACACTCATGCGGCGGACCATATCGTCGATGGAACGCTGTTCTTCCGAAAATAACCGATCAATGTGGCGTTTGATCTGGCTTTTTTCCGCCAGACAAGTTTCAATGGGTTTGTTGAGGCGGAAGCGCAAGGCCTCCAGCGTTTCCAGATCGTTGGGGTCGCTGACCACGATGCGCAGTTTGCCTTTATCCATCCCCAGCGGCAACACCTGATGGCGGCGGATAATATCTTCCGGTAGCAGTTTAAAATCGCTGGCGGCAAGCATATTTTTATCCAAATCGATATATTCCATATCGTTTTGAATGGCTAAAGCTTTGGTAATGTCTTCCTCGGACGCGAGCTTGAGGGCCAGAATGGCTTGGTCGATCGGCTTTTTGGTTTTGGCGGCTTCGGCGGTGGCCTGCGCCACCGCTGCCGCTTTCAGCACGCCCATTTCCAGGAGAATTTCAGTGATTTCTTTACGCTTACGTGCCATGAAGTTTTGCCGCTCCAGCCAACCGCCGACAATACTGTATCTTATGGCTTTTTTGTGGCGGCGGCAAGCGACTGCCCAAAGGCCCAGCTCTGCAGAACAGCTTTTTGCTTTTCCCGTCCGGCGGGGCGTCGCGGGCCGGCCGGCGGCGGT
>JABEVA010000341.1 GCA_013044065.1 Phycisphaerae bacterium | reverse complement strand
GGACGGGTGCGGAGTTCAGCGGCAAGATCAAATTGTTGAACTGGAAAGGGCCGGGCGTCGCGAAACGGTTCGAGGCTGGCGGTCATATAGGTGCGGGGATGAATCCAAAGTGGCTGCCGGCCGGGGTTGGCACCCACGACCGCCGGAACCAGTCGGGTGTTGAGGTGGGCCTGGCGCACGGTTCGGCGGAGCACGGGTGCAAGCCGGGGATTGGGTTCAATGAGCAGAAATTCACAGGTGGAATCGGGAAAGCGTCGGCGCAGCGTTTGATCGGCTAAAACCGCAAAGTGACCGCAAGAAGGCGCTATGCTTGCCGGCTGTGCTTTGGGGGCGGCGAGCTTCGCGTATTGCCCAGTGCCCGCCGGGGCGACGGAGACTCGCCTCCTGAATTATTCGCCTGGTTCGAGTACGGCCATAAAGGCCTCCTGTGGAATTTCGACCCGTCCGACCTGCTTCATGCGTTTTTTGCCTTCCTTCTGTTTTTCTAGGAGCTTGCGCTTTCGACTCACATCGCCGCCGTAGCACGTGGCGGTTACATTTTGACGCATGGCGCTGATGGTTTCGCGAGCAATCACACGAGAGCCGATGGCGGCTTGCAGGGGGACTTCAAAGAGGCGGCGGCCAATTTCTTCCTTGAGCTTGCGGATGATGGCGCGGCCGCGGCTTTCGGCCTTGGATTTGTGAACAATCAGGCTTAAGGCGCCGATGGCCTGACCATTGACGAGAATATCCATACGTACCAGATCATCGGCCTTGAATCCCAAAAAGTTGTAATCCAGGGTGCCGTAACCGCGGGTGGCGGTTTTCAGGCGATCGAAGAAATCGAAAATAACCTCCGCCAGCGGGAGGTCGTATTCAAGAATCACGCGTTTCGGGCCGATATATTCGGTCTTACGGTAAATGCCCCGGCGATCTTGACAGAGTTTGGAAATATCTCCAATGTTCTCGCCGGGGATGATGATATTGGCACGAATCATCGGCTCACGAATTTCCTTGAGTTTGCTGGGATCGGGCAGTTCGGAAGCGCTGTCAATGGTTTTAACCGTATCGTCGTTGAGCAGGACTTCGTAAGGCACGGTAGGGGCGGTTTGTACGACTTGCACCTTTTGTTCGCGTTCCAGGCGTTCCTGCACAATTTCCATGTGCAACAATCCCAGAAAGCCACAACGGAAGCCAAAACCCAAGGCGTCGGAATTTTCGGGTTCAAACGTGAATGAGGAATCGTTGAGACGCAGGCGTTCCAGCGCCTCGCGCAGTTGGGTATATTCCGTATCGGGACCGGGATAAAAATCGCAGTAAACCATTTGCTTGGGAGGACGGTATCCGGCGAGAGGTTCAGCCGCCGGATTGTTGACATCCGTTACGGTATCGCCAATGGTGACATCGCCCAGGGCTTTGATGTTGGCTACAAAGAAGCCGACTTCTCCGGCTGCCAGGCTGGGCACGGAGATGGTTTTGGGGGCAAATTTACCCATTGCGGTAATTTGATAAACGCGCTGCTGACCCATCATCCGAATTTTCTGGCCCATGCTGATGCGGCCATTCATGACGCGGACATAAACAATTACGCCGCGGTACTCATCATATTTGCTGTCAAAAATCAGGGCTTGGAGCGGCGCGTTGGCATCGCCTTGGGGGCCGGGCAATGTAAGGCAGATGGCGCGAAAAAGATCGTCAATTCCCAAGCCACTTTTGGCGGATATGCGAACGCAGGAGAGAGCGTCGATCCCCAGCACTTGCTCCATTTCTTCAGCCACTTCATCGGGCCGAGCACTGGGCAGGTCAATTTTGTTGATGACGGGAACAATTTCCAGGCCGGCTTCAATGGCGGCATAGGCATTGGCGACGGTTTGAGCCTGTACACCCTGGGTGGCGTCCACCACCAGCAAAGCACCTTCACAGGCTTGGAGGGCCTTGGCCACTTCATAGTGGAAATCGACGTGGCCAGGCGTGTCGATCAGGTTGAGCATGTAATCTTGTCCATCAAGCTGGTACCGGACCGAGACCGCGCTGGCTTTGATGGTGATGCCACGTTCGCGTTCCAGATCCATATCATCGAGAAATTGGGCCTGCATTTCGCGTTCGGTGATGGCACCGGATCGTTCCAAGAGGCGGTCGGCCAAGGTGGATTTGCCGTGGTCTATGTGAGCAATGATACAAAAGTTACGAATTTTCATGAAAGGTTCAACAGCCTTGCCTCGGGAAAACTAAACGAATGATAACCGATTTTGCCCAGGAGCGCAAGCGCAAAGCCGACCCGGACGGCGGGTGGGGCCGCAGTTGCGGGTTCATGGTTCAGGTTTTGACGCCCTCAAGCATAACCACGGCCAAGGGAGTGAAAAGCAGCACCGGCAGCCAAGCTCCCACGATGGGCGAAACGGCGGTGCCGGCCAGTTGAAATAGCACAAAGGTAGTGACAAAGCATACGCCGGTAACTACGGTACATGCGAGCATGTTTTTGATCAGGGCACCGGGTTCGCGGGTGAGCAGAAACGGTATGCCAATAAGCAATAAGAGTAAATTGACTATCAATTGAGTGAATCGGGTGTACATGATTTTTTCCAGAGCATCGCGGGTGGATGGGGGGCTGTCCATCATAAGCCGGTTGATTTGGGCGGTGGAGAGATAATCGACAGTTTTTTTTGCGAAAATGAGTTTGAGTTGATGGGGATTCAGAGGGGTATAGTAAATCATCTGGTGTTCCGGGCGGGGGGTTTCGCGCGGATCCAGGCTTTTAAGATCATTGATTTGCGTCACATCGGTCATGAGCCAGCCACCGGGATGAGGACCTTCCCCGATATCTGGTTTCCAGACCGCGCGGCGGGCGATGATTCGGGAAATGGGGAGGCCGGCTTTGTTGCGTTGAATGATTCGCACGTCGGTTAAAGTTTTGGTGGCCGGGTTGTAGCGAGATGCCAGAACCAGAGAATTGTCGCTTTCGGGTATGAAGTAAATTGGTTGCGGATGAAGCGTGGCGGCATCCACTTCGCTGTGGGTGCGTAAGAGCTTGTTGATATTGTCGGGCATGAGGACTTCCTGATCGAGTACGACGAGCATATTAAAGCCGATGGCGCAGATGATGATGGGCACGGCCACACGGTAAAGCGAAATGCCGCTGGCCAGCAGGGCTGTAAGCTCGCGGTTGCGGGTCATGCGGAACATGGTAAAACCGGCCGCCAGCAGGGGAATCACGCCGCACACCTGCTGAAAAATCAGCAATGTGCGATACATGTAGAAGCTGGCGATTTCACCGATCAAGCCTGTAAAAGAGGACCAGTTACCTGCATGGGCCACAGCCTGGGCGTGGGTAAATTGATCAAAATTAACAATCAGGTCCAGGAGAATGTAAAGGCCCACCACCACCGTAAAAGCCAGCAGGTAGTTAAAGAGAAAACTGCGAACAATATAGCGGTCAATCAAACGCATTGAACATCCAGTAACAGCGGCGCATGGTTCCAGGGTTATTTTCGTAGGAGCTTGCTATACACGATCAGGTTCAGCAAGACAATAATACCATTGCCCATCCAGATTACCCATAATCCGGGCATGGCCGAGCCGGTGGCGCGCACCACCATGGTGCGCCCGGTAGTGATGAGCAGAATAAGAATCATCGCGGGGAAAAAACCGACCACGAACACGGCCAGAGGGTTATGCCCTTGCAGCAAAATACCCAAGGCCGCTCCCAGCATGACCAGCACCAGGCAGGAAAATGCGAAGGAACGGCGACTTTGCACTTCTGATTCGATGACATGATCGAGTTTGCTGATGTGCCGGGCGATTTGGGCTTTTAGGTTGACTATCGTCGGCGATTCCGATGCGCTCAGCGGTGCCAGGCCGATGCGGGGTGTCGGCGGAAGAGTGGCAAACTGGTGCGGAATGGCCAGGTCACTAAGCACAATGGTGGCTGGTCCAGCATGAAATCCCTTGCCGATGGACGGATTATTCATGCGTACGTTTCCCGAGAGGGTGAGGGAACCGCGGATCGGCTGATTTGCGTTCCAACCACCATGAAGTGTAAGAGCGGCAAAATCGGCGGTATAAATGACGGTAACTTTTTGATGTCGGTACACCCACAGGCGGATAGGCTTGTTGGCACGGGCGGTTAGACAAAAAACATCAGATGGGTTCACAAATGCCGCTGGGGCATAGACGACGATATAGCCGGCGGTGCGATCCAGGCGGTTAAAGCGCAGGGCTTTTGCAGGGGAGTATTGTCGCCGATAGTTATTTCCCACTGCGGCAAAGCGCTGCAGGCGGTCGAGATTGCTTTTAAGCTCGGCGATGGGCCGGAATTGGTAAGGGTCTTGGTAAAGGCGATTCAGCTTGGTGATGCTGAAAAACTTGGGGACGTTTTGCAGCAACGATCCGATGACATAAGGTTTGCCGTCCGCCGGCAGGTAACGCACGGTGCCATGGAGCTGGCGGACGCTGTTGGGATCGAAGGCGGTTCCATCATCCAATTGCACAGCTACGTCCACCTGATTGCGGGCGCGTATCTTGTCGATGAGCACGTTGGCACCCTTGGCCAGCACCACCGCGGTTGGCTTGCCATTGGTCAGGGTGGTGGCCGCCAACCCGCGCAGTTGAAGAATGGTGCGGTGCACGCCCTTGGGCGGCTGGAGCTGCTTGGGGGCTGGAATTCGATAGGCTTGATTGGCGTATACGACCATATCTCCAACCTGGAAGGGTTCATGTTTGTCCAGATGGTCAAGGAGTACGGAGGCCACATCGCTTTGAATGGCATGGGACGATTTTTGTAGAAATGCGGGTACTACAAAATCAACAAAGGCCAAGTCGATTGCCGCCACCACCAGCCCCAGCACCAACGCCGGCACCAGTAGAAATTGAAAACTGATTCCACTGGCTCTAGCTCCGGTGATTTCATTGTCGGTACTTAACCGCCAATAGACCATGACGGCCGCAAAAAGGGCGGCCAGCGGGATGGAATAGGCCAGCATTGCGGGCATAAGATAGGTCAGCACCCGCATGAGCTGAATCAAGGTTAATCCCTGCTTGGTGAGGGGTTTGAACGTGCCACCGAACGCCAGAATAGTGGTAAGCACGCCGGTGGTTAACACAAAAATGCGCCCTAGTTCGCGCAGAAAGTACCAATGGAGTGTTTTGATAATCATTGTTCCTGACCGAATGTCTGGGTTTCCAGTGACGCCACCATTTTTATCAAACCGCCCATGGCCTCATGTTCGAGCGGCTGAAACTTCCACTCGCCGGGCCAGCAACGCTGCATAATTGCCGCCAGTTCCGCCTGGCCGCCCATGGTATAAATGGGGCTGCGGATAGGATGAATCTTGGCGAGGCGTCCAAAACGTTCCTGGCTGGCTTTGGCCAAGGCCACTATTACCGCTTGGAGCATGGCCCGGCGATCGGTAGCCAGGGTCAGGTTTTCAAAGGCGGCAGCGCGGCTTTCCATGCTGGTGCGATCCCCCGCCAGATACGGTTGGAAAGTTACCGGGGTTGCGGAATCGGCGTCTGGAAGGAGGGGCTGGTCCGGTCCGGTCGACATCCAGTGCTGACCGATACGCATGGTCAGTTTGGAAAACGCTTTAGCCGAAAGATCATGAAATATATTCTCACGGAGCCATTTCATGGTAGATCCACCGGCGGCAATGGTACTGACCGCGAGCCAACGCCGCGGCACGTACTTCCCAGGTCCCAGGGGGCGGGTGAGAATGTCGGGAGCGGGCTGCGGGGTTTTAAGGCAAAGGGCCAACACATCACTGGAGCCGGCGCTGTGGACCAAAGTGCCCGGCTGGGCGGATGTGGCAAGCATGGCGGCACTTGTATCCACTAGCGAGGCAAAGACCGGCGTGCCGCTGGGAATGCCAAGGCGCTGTGAAATTGGCGCGAGTGTTTTCCCGGCGAGCTCGTCGGCGAATAATATCTGGGGCAGTTGCGGCATTTTAATGCCTACGGCGTGGCATAATTCAGCGGACCATCCGGCTAAACTCAGGGCTTCGTACAATCCTAAGAAGGTGGCCTGAGACGGGTCAATCGTCCATTGCCCGGTCAGGTGGTGGACCAGCAGGGTGGTGGGTTGTCCGATTTTGGCGATTTTTTTAAATCGTTCCGGTTGTCGCTGTTTAAGCCATAACAGTGAGGTCGATGCAATACCGCCGGGAAATGGCCGATTGCCCGTAATTTTCAGGTGCCGGTCGGCCCCGATTTGAGCTTCGAGTTGGCCGGCCTGTTGCCGACTGCGCCGATCTTGGTGGGTAATGCAACCGACAATCGGTTGGCCCTGCTTATCGAGTGCCACCAAGCCGGGTGAAAATGTATCCAGAACAATGGCATCAAGTTTTTTATGGGAGGCCATGGCTTTGCTGATGGCTTTTTCAAAGGCGGCCAGCAAGCCGGCAGCGGGCACTTCTACTTCGCTGGTCTGCAAAACACTTACTACGGGGATGTGGGCGAAATCTTTGAGACGGCCATTTTTGAAATAGCCAGCTTTGATGGAAGAAGACCCAACATCTATGGCCAGAATTCGCACAATGATTCCTTTTTGTTGGATGGCGTTGCTTTTGGCCAGAGCCGGTCGGTCAGGACTTCAGCCATGGCAGTACCGTGGGCAGCATATCCGCACCCGATTGATGCGGTTCAGACTCCAGCCACTGTATGCCGGAAAAGCGCTTCAACCAGGTGCGCTGCAGCTTGGCCAGATGCCGCGTGCGTATTTTAATCGCTTCGGTGGCATCTTCCAGCGTGCAGTGGCCGGAGAGGTATTCGAGTATCTGCCGGTAGCCCACGGCGCTGGCGGCTTCAGCGGAAAGAGCGTTTTTGCCGGCGACCAGGGTCTGCACCTCCGCAACGAGTCCGGCGGTGATCATGGCCTTGACGCGGCGATTGATACGACCATTTAAGTCATCACGACGGCGCTGAATTCCCAGCCATAGGATGGAGTCATCGCCTGGCCGAGCGGACCATTGCGTTTGCAATTCGCTGATGGGCTGACCGGTAGTATGAAAAACCTCCAGGGCGCGAACGATGCGGCGCAAGTCGTTGGGGTGAATTCTATCCGCGGCTGCGGGGTCCACCTGCCGCAATTCCCGATGTAGACTCAGGGATCCCTCCTGCGCCGCCCGCGTTTGCAACATGGTGCGAAAGCCCGCATCCGATGCTGGTCCGGCAAACAATCCCTCCAACAACGCGCGCAGATAAAGGACGGTGCCGGTCACCAGAATCAGGGGTTGATGGCAACGGCGGTACTCTTGCAGGAGCGGCGCGGCGAGTTGCACAAAGCGGGCCGCGGAAAATGTTTCCCAGGGGTCTGCTACATCAATCATCAGATGTTGGATCCGCTGCCGAACTGTCGGATCGGGCTTGGCTGTGCCGATATCCATGCCCCGGTACACCTGCATGGAATCAACCGCCATGATCGTCGCGGGCTGGCCCGTGGCGGTCGGTAAGGATTCCGCTAAGGCTTCAGCCAATTCCGATTTTCCCGATGCGGTGCAGCCAACAATAACAACAATGGGCGTTTTCATAACAGATCGCATGATAACGGTTCGGCGATCAGGATGCAGCCTCTCTTGGGCCAGGCGTGAAGGGCAGGTTGATGGGAAAAATGTTCACGATCGTTTTTACTTGGCTGCTGTACTTCATGGAAAATGTTGAGTATGATTCCTGGTCTGAAGTAGTTGGTCCGAAGCGGCCTTATAATCAGGAGTTTGTTGCATGCCGGAGCCAGTGATTACGTCTTCCTCAAGCCCTGCCGGACTGCGCGATGTGGTGGCTTTGAGTTCAGATATATGCTCCATCGAAAATGGAGTTCTGACATATCGGGGCATTACCATAGACGAAATGGCGGATCATGGAACGTTTGAGGAAGTGGTATACCTGCTTTGGCATGGTCATCTGCCCAACAGGTCGGAACTGGCTGAATTCAAGACTGGTTTAGCTGCCCAGTCGCAGGTTCCATCCGGGCTGCTGGCCCTGATGAAATCTTTCCCGCGCCGTATTACGCCGATGGAGGCGTTGCGGACAGCGGCAAGTGCCATGGGCATGTTTGATCCGGAATCCGAAGATAACTCTCCGGCCTCCAATCAGCGCAAGAGCATTCGTATTCTGGGGCAAATGGCGGGCATTGTCGCCGCCTACGATCGTATTCGCAACGACCGCTCACCGGTCGATCCGCGGCACGATTTTAGCCTGGCCGGCAACTTTTTATTCATGTTGCGTGGCACGGAGCCGGAACCGCTGGCGGTTCGGGCCTTGGATAAGGCCTACATTTTACACGCAGATCACGAACTCAACGCCAGTACTTTTACCGCCCGCGTTTCGGCTGCGACGCTTACCGACATGCACTCGGCTATTACCGCGGCGATCTGTGCGCTTAAAGGACCACTGCACGGCGGAGCCAATGAGCAGGTCATGAAAATGCTCAATGAAGTTGGTACGGTGGCCGGAGCCGAGCCATACATCCGTAACCGTCTGGCGGCGGGGGAAAAAATTATGGGCTTCGGTCATGCGGTTTATAAGGATGGCGATCCACGGGCCAGGCATCTGCGGGAGATGTCGCGACAACTGGGAACCTTGACCCGGCAGGAGCAGTGGTACGAAATGTCTGTGAAAATTGAGCAGATCGTCGCAGCCAGCAAGGGACTTAAACCCAATGTCGACTTTTACAGCGCCTCGGTTTATCACTATCTCAATATCCCTTCGGACCTTTTCACGCCAATTTTTGCGATCAGCCGCACCAGCGGCTGGATTGCCCACATTCTCGAGCAGTATGCCCACAACAAGCTCATTCGACCGCGCGCGGAATACATCGGGCTGCGCAATCAACATTGGATTCCCATGGCGGAGCGGTAAGAAGTCTGGTGTGCCGGGACCGCCTCGCCCGGTGATTGACGGGTCGGCTTGGATGGATGAAACATGAACATACTGGTGGTTGGGCCGCATCCGGATGATCAGGAGTTGGCGATGGGCGGGACGATTGTGCGGCTCCGTCAGGC
>JABEVA010000340.1 GCA_013044065.1 Phycisphaerae bacterium | reverse complement strand
CGCCGATATCGCCCGCGCCGAAATAATCGAGGAGACTGAAATCGAGCTTGTCGGGCAGGTCGTTGAAGCTCCCGGCCCCACCGATCTGCCGGAAGATTCCCAACCACGGCCAAGGCGGAAGGCCGCAGCAGCAAAACCGGCGCGAAAATCCGGTCTCAAAAATAAGCCTCAGCCTACCGCAGCGAGTTTAATCAGGGCCACCGGTAGGGCCAAAGCCAAGGCCCAGCTTGCCAGGCCGACCGCCAGGAAACCGCGTGCCGCGGCAAAAACTCTGCGCACGCCGGCGAAAAGTCGCGCCAAGGCGGCCGTAGCACCAGATACCGCCAAGCGCCCCACCGCTGCTAAAGCCAAGCCGAAATTGCGGAGGAAATCACGTTGATTCCCATTGAGTCTATTCTGCGGCAACGATTTTCAACCGCCTTGGGTCTGGCTTTTGGGGCAGAGTTTGCTGACCAGCCCATGATCAAGGCCGGTGACGAGAAGTTTGCGGATTATCAATGCAATGCCGCCATGGCCTTGGGTAAACAGCTTGGCTTGGCACCACGTGCGGTGGCGGAAAAAATAATAGCCCATCTGGAAATTTCCGACCTGTGCAGCGTGCCCCAAGTCGCCGGTCCGGGCTTTATTAATCTGCGGCTCAAACCGGAATGGGTAGCCCATCGTTTGGCCGAGCTTTTCTCTGATTCGGTGGAAAAGAACCGCGGCGGGGTCGATCTGGTGGCCCAGCCCCAAACGGTGGTGGTGGATTACGCCGGTCCTAACATCGCCAAGGAAATGCACGTTGGACACCTGCGCAGCGCCATTTTGGGCGATGCCATCAGCCGAACCCTGAAATTTCTCGGCCATACCGTGGTTCGCCAGAATCATGTGGGAGATTTTGGCACACAATTCGGCATGTTGATTCGCCACGCCCAGGATCTCAAACTCCGGACCGATGATGGCACCGCCTCTGGGCCGCAAATCGCCGATCTTGATACCTATTACAAAGAGGCGGCCTTGCGTGATAAAACCAATCCCGACTTTGCGCGTCAGGCACGTCAGGCGGTGGTGGCCCTGCAACATCAGGATCCCCAGACAACAGCCCTTTGGCACTGGATTGTGGATGAAAGCCGACGGCACGCCGGCGAACTTTTTACCATGTTGGGTGTGCAACTCACCGATGCCGATGAGCGCGGTGAAAGCTTTTACCGCGATCGCCTCGCCCCGGTGGTGGAACGCTTAAAATCCGCTTTTGCCTATGGGGGCGACGGCCCCGCCACGGGCCTTGTGGAGGTGTTTACCTCTGATTCACACCCGCGTGGCCCCGTCGATTTTACCGGCGTGCCGCCCCGAGATGCCGCGGAAGCTCTGGGAGCACTGGCTGCGGCGGAAGGTATGGAGCGGGCGATGGAAGCGTCCAGCACCGCGCCGGTAACCAGAGCTTTTGTGGCCGAATCTCAAGGTGCCACATGCGTTTTTCTGCCCGGCTTTGTGGATAAGGATAAAGCACCGCTGCCCCTGATTATTCAAAAGAGCGATGGGGCTTATCTTTACGCGACGACCGATCTGGCGGCCCTTTATTTTCGTATCATCGAGAATAAAGACACGCCGGAAGATCGAAGACCCCTGGCGCAGGACTGGCATGCCGATCAGGTGATTTATGTCACCGATGCCCGGCAGAGCCAACATTTTGCGATGGTCTTTGATACCCTGCGCGCCGCGCGGTGGGATATCCATCCGCAAAGCCATCAGCACGTGCAGTTGGACCACGCCGCCTTCGGATCCATTCTTGGCGAAGACGGCAAACCGTTCAAAACGCGGTCCGGAGAATCCGTCAAGCTGCGTGATCTGCTGACCGAGGCCGTTAGCCGGGCCTCTGCGGTCATGCTGGAAAAAAATCCGGAGCTTTCTCCCCAGGTCCATGCGGCTGCTTCGCGGACAGTGGGCATTGGAGCCGTCAAATATGCGGATCTGAAGCAGGATCGCACCACCGACTACGCATTTTCGTGGGCACGCATGTTGGCACTGGAAGGAAATACCGGACCCTATCTGCAATACTGTTACACCCGCATTTGCAGCATATTCCGTAAGGCCGGCCAGACACCCGCGGACGTCGTCCTGCACGGTGAACTAAAACTCAATGCGCCTCAGGAAATGGCACTGGGCCGCAAGCTGCTGCAATTTCCCGCGGCGGTTGAAGCCGTGGAGCGGGAATTAAAGCCGCATCATTTGTGCAATTATTTGTATTCGCTGTGCTGTGCTTTTTCGGCATTTTACGAAGCCTGTCCCGTAGTGAAGGCCGCCGATCCGGAACTTCGTACCAGCCGCCTGATTCTGTGCGAGCTTACCGCAGCCATCTTGCGACTCGGACTCCATGATCTTTTGGGCATTGGCGTGCTGGAAGAGATGTGAACCACGCCGGGCGTGCTGCCGACGTCAGATCGGCCGCCGCAAGAGCAGCCTGATCCAGCATTCGTTGGGCCACCACTATACGGTCGCAAAAACGGGTAAATCCAGGCCATCTTGATGGCCCGATTGCAGTTGGTGGGCGGCCAGACCAGCGATCATGGCGGCGTTATCCGTACAGAATTCCGGAGTCGGCAGAAAAACCTTCAGCCCCATTTCCTCGCCCAGGGCCAGTAATTTACTGCGAATGGCTTCGTTGGCGGATACGCCACCACCCACAAGCAAAGCTTTGGCCGAGCGGTGTTCCAAGGCCCGGCGGCACTTGGCCGCCAACACCTCTGCGGCCACTCTTTGAAACGATGCGGCCACATCAGCGAGTGCCTGTCGGCTTAGCGCTGAGGCATCCCGCTGTATACCCTTGCTGCCGTTGACATGATAGAGCACCGCCGTTTTAAGCCCGCTGAATGAAAAATTCAATGATTCCCGTCCCAACAAACTGGTGGGAAACTGGATTGCCGCGGGATCGCCGGAACGAGCCAGTTGTTCCACCAGCGGCCCCCCGGGATATCCCAATTGTAAGATCTGCGCGACCTTATCAAACGCTTCGCCCACCGCATCATCAATGGTTGAGCCGATACGCCCAAGCTGCGTAAATCCATCCATCCAATACATCGAGGTATGACCGCCGGAAATAACCAGTCCCAGTGCCGGCCAGAGATCGGTCGGCAGCCGCACTTCAATGCCTGCGCTATTTTGCAACCGGATAGCGTAAAGGTGGGCATGAACATGATTCACACCGATCAGCGGCTTCTGCCACGCAAACGCCAAGGCCTTGGCTGCGGCCACCCCTACCAGCAGACACCCAATCAACCCCGGACAATTGGCCACACCCACGCCATCAAGCTGGTCCGCCGCCACACCCGCCTGCTCCATGGCCCTGGCGATCACGGCATTGAGGATTTCCAAATGGGCCCGCGCTGCGATTTCCGGCACCACTCCTCCATATTTCGCATGCAGGTCGATCTGCGACCGCACCACTGTCGAACACACCCGCACCCCATCGGCCACCACCGCCGCCGAGGTTTCATCGCAGGTCGTTTCCAGGCCCAACGTCATGCCCATGAGTGCTCTCCCACGGCGACGGGCGAGCCGACCGTCGGCCACCGAATCGTCATCCATATTGGCATATCCATGTAACCCGGCCGGGACCGAGCAGGCGACGGCACCGCTGGCATGGCTTGTATCCTGGCCTTATTTTGGGGATCAGTACCAGCACGATACCCCCGCCCTTTTATACTCCGCTCACCTCGCAATGCGGCCAAATGGTTTCGGTGAAGCATGGTGTTTGTTTCTCATTGTTGCAGGGCGGCTGCCTGGCCGGGAAGACGCAATAAATCCGGCAGCCGCTGGACAAAAATTGATCGCGGCAGCACGGTATCCGCACCAGCCTCGCTGGCCTGCTGCGCCAGCGCGGTTTGAACATGCGCGAAATACGCCACGATGCGCGGCCGGGGCCGGGCCTCGGCCGCCAGACGAATGGAGGCCAGCGCCTCTGGACCATCCATATCCACAATCAGCAGCGTCAGATCCCCTGCCGCCAGGAGCATCGTCACGTCTTCCAGCCGACCAACGACGCGCAACGTTACTTCGGCCGCCCGGGCCGTCGCTGCAATCCGAGATCGAAAAATCAGATCGGTCACCAGTGCCGCAATCATCGGTCACCCATCTTTTCTTCCACCACCGGGTTGGCCAACTCGCCAATGCCTTCAATCGCCGCCACCATCCGATCGCCGGCCGCCAGCCACACCGGCGGATTACGGGCCATGCCCACGCCTTCCGGTGTGCCGGTGAGGATAACCGTACCAGCCAAGAGTGTGGTCGAGCCGCTGAGAAATTCGATAATTTTTTCCACCGAAAAAATCATGTCTTCGGTATTGGAACTTTGCATGACCCGGCCATTCACCGTGGTTCTCAGCGCCAGATGATTGGGGTTGGCAATGGCCTGCGGGGTAACAAGCGCCGGTCCCAGCGGACAAAATGTGTCAAAACTTTTTCCCCGGCACCATTGCGATCCGCCCCATTGCTTTTGCCAGTCGCGGGCGGAAACATCGTTGGCAATGGTGTAACCTAGTACGTAGTCCAAAGCCTTATCCGCGGGAACATTCCGGGCCGGTCTGCCGATGACCACCGCCAATTCGCATTCAAAATCCACCTGCGTGCTGGCCAGATGACGGGGAATTTCCACCGGATCATCGGGATTTTGCAAGGCTCCGGGATTTTTGAAAAACACCACCGGAAACTCCGGAATTTTAGCCCCTGTCTCCGCGGCATGCCGACGATAATTTAAGCCGACACAGATAATGGCCCGCGGCACAACAGGAGCCAGCAGCTTTTTGACAGCCATTTTCTGCCGGGTCACGGTATAGTTGCCGCAGATATCGCCTTCGATTCGCAGCGCCGTGCCATCCGCTTCCAATACCCCCTGTTGCGTATGCCCGATGGAATCCAAGAAGCGAACGATTTTCATGCCATTTTCTCCAGCGACCCATCAAGATCGCAATTTCAATCAACCATCCATAAACCAAATTCAGCGAACCTGGCCCAGCCCATTGCGGGAGGCTAGGACTTCATGGCCCGCAGCTTCACCCACGCCCGCTTACGCCAGCTCTCCAAGCCTGCCTCGGCGAGTTGCACACCCTTGGCACCTTCCAGTAAATTCCACCGGAACGGTTCATCCCGGACCACGTGCCTTAAAAATAACTCCCACTGATATTTGAAGGCATTATCAAAAGCGCGCTGCGCCGGTACATCCGACCAACTGTTGAAATGATTTAACGGACTGTCGATATCCGGGTTCCACAGAGCCCGCGGAGTGCTGTTCATCTGCTGAATGACGCAATGCCGCAGTCCGGCGACCGCGGATCCTTGGGTGCCATCGACCTGCAGCGTCAACAAATCATCGCGCCGCACCCGCACCGTCCAGGAACTGTTAAACTGACAAATCACACCGTTGGCCAATTCGAAGGTGGCATACGCGGCATCATCCGCCGTGCATTTATATGCGTGGCCGGCTTCATCATAGCGCTGCGACAGATGCGTGGCTCCCAGACAAGACACCGCCGAGATCGGCCCAAATAAAGTATCAATGAGGTAGCGCCAGTGACAAAGCATATCCAAAATGATGCCCCCGCCATCTTCCTTGCGGTAATTCCAACTGGGCCGCTGGGCGGCGATGGCCCCGCCGTCAAAAACCCAATAGCCGAATTCCCCCCTCACGGAAAGGATTTTTCCAAAAAATCCCGTATCTATCAACTGCTTGAGCTTTAAGATACCCGGCAGAAACAGCTTATCCTGCACGACCGCGTTTTTTACCCCCTTGCGATGCGCAAGGTGAAACAATTCCACGGCCTCCCGGGAAGTGGTGGCCACGGGCTTTTCGCAATAAACGTGCTTGCCGGCGGCAATAGCCTGCTTGGCGGCGGTGAACCGGCGATCCGTAGTCTGAGCATCAAAATAGACACTGTAGTCGGTATTTTTCAGCGCCGCTTGCAAATCGGTAGTCCACGCCTTGAGGCTATTTTGTGCCGCCAGTTGTTCCAGTTTGGCCGCATTTCGGCCCACCAGCATGGGATCCGGCATGATGGTTTCAGAATCACTGATTTTAACGCCACCCTGCTTGATGATGGCCATGATGGATCTGGAGAGATGTTGATTGGCCCCCATGCGTCCGGTGACGCCATTCATGATAATACCCACACGATGCGTTTTCATATTGGATTGTTCGCTCCTGTAAAAGCAGCCTGCTGAATTTTAACCGCGCAGGCCGTAAAAGAAAAATGGGCCGCGGCGTTTGGACGAAGTTCCTAAGTTCTGTTAGCATATTAGTTCGCTCGCGCTGGTAGCTCAATTGGATAGAGCGTTGGCCTCCGAAGCCAAAGGTTGCGGGTTCGACTCCCGCCCGGCGCATTTTATTATTATGAATACACGTGCATACATCGGCAAGGGGCTGCAAACAAAGGGAATTCCGCTGGT
>JABEVA010000339.1 GCA_013044065.1 Phycisphaerae bacterium | reverse complement strand
GGCGAATGTGGCTTGGATTATCATGGCCGATCCGCGGACGCGGCGGTTCAGCGGCCGGTGTTTATTGAGCAGTTGGAACTGGCCCGAGAATTGAAACTACCGGCCATTTTGCACGTGCGCGATGCCCACGCGGACGCCCTGAAGATCATGGCCGACTTCCCGGATGTTGCCCATGTGGTGCACTGTTTCACGGGGACGGCGGAAGAAGCCGCGCGGTGGATCGGGCAAGGCGCTTTTGTGGGGATCACCGGTATTGTTACGTATAAAAGCGCGCCGGACGTGCGGGCGGTGGCCAAGCTGGTTCCGGAGGATCGCCTGCTGGTGGAAACGGATTGCCCCTACTTAAGTCCCGAGCCGGTCCGGAAAATCAAAATCAACGAACCGGCCTTTGTGGTTCATGTGGCCAGGCGGGTGGCGGCGGAGCGCGGTGTGAGCGTGGAGGCGCTGGCCGAATTTACCACCGCCAACGCCCGGCGCTTGTTTGGAATGCGGTTGTGGTGAGCGCGGGTAAAGGGAGCAGGGGTTGTTTATTAACGGATGCCCCCACTCTTTTGCGAGCATGGCTGTCTGCACATCGCAAGCGGCGTTATGGACACACTCCGGAGGGGTGACGCGAGCTTGAAAGGCGTCAATTTTTTCAGCGGCGGACAGCGGACGTCCCGCGGAGAGTGCCCAGCGCCGGGACCTGAGGGACCGGGCAAAAATAACTTCACACTTTTCCGGCTGGTTCTTTTGGCCGCTGGCGGCGTTGCTCGGTCCTTACAGACCCAAGGCCAGGGTATGCGCGCGTCGCGTCTTGCCAGCAGCCAAAATTACTGCGCCGTAAAACCCGAATTTGCTTTTTGCCCAGTCCCTGAGCAGCCATAGGGCCGTGACCATCGCCGGAGGTTTCGCCGTCCGCTGCTGGAACATTTGCTGGCGGTTTTCGGGGGCCTATGCTTCGGGAAAGGGGGGGCCAGTCACATCCGGTGCCGGGGCAACCTAGCGGTGGAGGTTCCTCCGGCGGCTTGCAATTTTAACTTTATGGTGTAAAGTAAGAGAGAACCAGGGACCGATAGGGTTCGTATGAAGGGTTGACTTTTATCCGGTGTCACCATGGAATTGCGCGACGCAATATCGCAAATTTCCGAGATTCACGCCCAGATGGCGGCGAGTCAGGTATTTCGCGGTTATCGCAGTGCCACGGCCCTGTTTTCCGCGGCCATGGCGGTGGGTACGGCCATTGTGCAATCACAATTTCTGGCGCATCCCGCCCGACACGTCGGTCTTTACCTGCTGCTGTGGATTGCCGCGGCTGCTTTGAGTTTAATCGTCATCGCCCTGGAAATGGTCTTGCGTTGTCACAGGCTCAATTCAGAGATTCAAACCCGGCTCACGCTGCTGGCGGTGGAAAGTTTTCTGCCGAGCCTGATCGCGGGTGCGGCGTTGACTTATCTGCTGTTTCGCTTTGAGGCTGCGGCGGTGTGGCTATTGCCGCCGATGTGGATGATTCTCTTTTCGCTGGGCATTCTCGCTTCGAGCCGGATATTACCGCGAGCCACGATTTACAGCGGCAGTTATTATTTGCTGGCGGGGATATTCTCCATGGTAAGCTTTCACGGCGCACCCATGTTCAACCCTTGGATCATGGGGCTGGTTTTTGGTATGGGCCAACTGGCTACCGCCGGCATACTTTATTACACTCTGGAGCGAAAACATGAAGCCATCTGAGAGCGAAAAAATAGCCGGCCGCTACGCCTACGACGGGCTTGACCGCATCATTCACGAAAAAGCCCGCTTGAGCATTATTGCCTCGCTGGCGGGCCATTCCGAGGGCCTCCTGTTTAATGAATTAAAGGAGCTGTGCTCACTGACCGACGGCAATTTGAGTCGCCATCTGGCCATTTTACAGGAAGCGGACCTGGTGCAGATGTGGAAGGGCACGCGCAACAAGCGGCCGCAAACCCTGGCCCGCCTGACCGAGCATGGCCGGCGGCGCTTTCTGGAATATGTCAGTCGGCTGGAGCGTGTTGTTGCTGATGCTTCGCGGCTGACCGGGCAGAGCGGGGCGGGTGCGGCGCTGCGTCCGCGGACGACATGATTTTTTTAGCTTATTACTTTGCGTGGCAAAGTAGACGGTACACGAATCATGGGCAAAAAAGGAGTGCATCATGCGAATTCTTAAAGCGCAGGACATGGGCATGTGCTTCGGCGTGCGCGATGCCCTGGCCAAAACGCAAAGCATCAGCGATCCGGTGCAGGTAACGGTATTTGGACAACTGGTGCATAACCCGCTGGTGAGCCAGCGGCTGGCGGCTGGTGGCTTTAACATGATGGATGAAAGTCAACGGGGCCGCCTGCCGGATTCCACCCGCGTCCTGGTGACAGCCCACGGCATCAGCGAAAAAACCCGTGGGGCTTTGCTGGCCGCGGGCAAGGAGCTTATCGACACCACTTGTCCGCTGGTCAAAAAGGCCCACGCCGCCGCCCAACGGCTGCGGGATCAGGGTTGCCATGTCATTGTGATCGGCACGCCGGGGCATGTGGAAGTCAACGGCATTGTGGAAGACCTTACCTCGTTTGTGATTGTGGAAAATCCGCAGGCTGTGGAAAGGTATCCATTTACCAAGCTTGGCATTGTCTGCCAAACCACCACCCCCACCGCCGTAGCCGCCGCTGTTCGCGCAAAAGTTGCCCAACTCAACCCTCACGCCCATATTCAGTTCATCGACACCGTATGTCAGCCGACCAAGGATCGCCAGACCGCGCTGGAGGAGTTGCTTGGCCAGGTGCAGGCCATGGTCGTAGTCGGCGGGCATCATTCCAACAACACCCGCCGCCTGGTGGACCGCTGCCGCCAGCGCCAGGTGCCGGCCTATCACGTGCAATGTGCCGCGGAACTCCAACCTCAATGGTTTGAAGGTGTGCAAACCGTAGGTCTTACCGCCGGTACCAGCACGCTGCCCGAAACGATTGAGGCTGTGTATCAGAGCCTCTCGACCATCTCGAGCCATCGGCAGACGAAGCCTGTCCGGGCCGGGCTGGTCCGAGATTGGCGAAAAAAAATCAAGCCTCGTTCACAGGCTCGGTACGCCGCCACCACGCTGGGACCGCCCTTCCGGCAAAGCGCAGCACGTGGCAGCGGCGGTCCGACGGTGTTTCCGTTGGCGATGCCTGCGGCATCCGATAGTCGAGAGCCAAAGCCGGGTAGTGATTCTTTATCAGCACCGCCGCCAGCAGGAAAGAAGCCCACAACACCAGGTCCATGGAATCGAAATAATGCCGGCCATCACGACCGAAAATTTTGGCCAAATCCGAAGTCCATGGCATAAGCAGGGCAACGCCAATTAAGGCCGTCCAGGCCCAGCGCCGCGTTTTGGCCGGGGCCGCGATATCGCCGGCAATCATGGCGGTGGCCATCAGGGCCAAAATGAGCGTGACATAGTGCGGCACCCACGTGCGTTCCGACGCCCAGAGCATAAATATGCCGATACACCCAATTTCCAATAGATACCGGCGTGACTGCAACGTTTGCAGCGGCCGGCGAGCCCAGAGAATGCCCGCCGCCGCTATGGCCGCCAGCCCACCCCGCCAGATCCAATCCACCATTTTCGGCGGTAAATTTAAAATATTGACATAATGGGATACTGTGTGCCCATGCCGGAAATCATGCCAGGCGGGAACATGCTCCAGCAGCCGTATGGTCAATTCCGGAATGGATTCACCGTTGGAAAACTTGATGACCCCGTGCGTGACGTAGGGCACAATCATGATGGATGCCCATTGGTGCAGCCAGAGCATATTTTGCCGCCAGGAGAAAAACACCGCCGGGACCACAAACAGCCATAATCCAATGCCGCCCAGAATACCCAGCACGATTCGCCATCGCCGACGAAAAATAAAATAGGCCAAAAAGGCCAGCGGCGTTACTTTGATGCATATCGCCATGGCCACCATCAACCCCGCACCAAAATCCCTTTTAGGCGTTTCGCCCTGCGCCAGCCACAGACCGATCACCAGCGGCAACAGCATCAGCAGGTTCATCTGGCCTTCCTGCACATCTCCAATGACCGGAAAAAACCATCCCGCCGCTACCAGCAGCACCGCCAATGTTTCCAGACGCACCCCCACCCGCCGCACCATGGCGATCATCAGCAGAAAAATGGGCACAAACATAAACGGTTTGGTCAGCACCCAGGCGGCTTGGGCGGCCGGGCGCGACAGCAGCGTGTACGGAGCCAAAAATAGAAACGCAAACGGCGGCAGCGGAAAGCGATCTCTATGGTATGCCTTGTGGGCATAAATAAACTTCGGGACCGTTTTCATATATGAATCGAAAGCATCGATATGGACGTTCTGGTCCATGTGTCGGGCTACTTTGGTGTACGCCTGCAGCGCCATCACAATGCTGGCGATCAACACCACAATAAGGCCCGCAACTTTAAGCCGCCGACGCAGAACCTCATCACCAACCGCACCAGTATTTAGATTTGCCATAAGTGCCTTATCGTGGAATGATCGCCATACCGCAAGTCCAAATGTTAAGAAATCATTAAGACGGGTGCGACGGAAACACAAAAAGGGCAATGCGCCAACCCCGTCATCGCGGGATTTGCTTCCCGGGACGTCTCCCCCGGCCAACCCCTGGCCTGATGAAAAGGTACGCCATTGTCCAGCCGGCCATCCAAGCCCTGGACCGTAAGATGGTTCGCTCATATAACAGCTTCCTTATGTCGCTGAAATTTGCAATTTTACATCAGGATTCCGGTTGCCAGGCCCGCGCCGGCCGCGTTACCACCCCGCACGGCAGCTTTGAAACGCCGGCC
>JABEVA010000338.1 GCA_013044065.1 Phycisphaerae bacterium | reverse complement strand
GCCCATCTCGCCTTCGCCGATGAATCCGGATACCTGCTGATTCCGCCAGTACGCCGCACCTGGGGACCACGGGGTCAAACCCCGATCCTCTCCCGCGTATCACTGAGCGGGACTACAAGCACGATCGCATCTCGGCCATCTCCGCTCTGACGGTCAGCCCAGTCCGCCACCGCATGGGGCTGTATTGCCAATTCCATCGCAAGAACATCCAGCAGGCCAAAACCTGCGGGTTCCTCCGTCACCTGCTGCGGCACCTCCGTGGCCATGTCATCGTGATTTGGGACAACGGCAAGCCTCACCAGGGCGAGCCGATCCGCGCGCTCCGCCGCCGCTTCCGCCGGCTGCACCTGGAGCGGTTCCCTACCTACGCGCCAGAACTCAACCCCGATGAAGGAGTCTGGAGCCAGGTGAAGAACACCTTGGCCAATGGCCGTCCCGACAATCTCGACGATTTGGCGGCGGCGCTTCGACGGACGGCGCGGAGCCTGCGGGCCCCGCAGCCCAAGTTGCGCTGGTGTATCCACCAGACCGAACTCCCCCCTTTTTTGCGGTGATCATTGCATTATTTATGCGTATGTCAATAGAACGGTTTTGGGGGCGGGCGTCTAATGAGGGGGGCGGCTGGCTCATCACTGAAAACAAGCCTTTCTCAACATACACAATCGAGCCAATAAAGTGCGCCGACACTTTGTCGTTGCGGCCTGTCCGCAAAATATCTTCCCACAGCTGGCGGCACTCGCGTTCGTTCCAGCTGTACGTGCGTTGGTAGATGGGAATGACGAATTGAGGCGATTTTTTGAGAAATTCAAGGAGTTTGGATTCAGTGGCTTTCATTGTTAAACATTCTACCGACCTATCAGCGGTGTGCCAACGATGCAGGTTGCCAATGTGTGGATACAGGTCGTCACTTCACCAATTCCATCAGCTTGGTGTAATTGTCCACCACGTCGTAACGCACTTGCTCCGACGTAATCTTTGCGAAGAACTTCCGGGCACATTTGATCTTGCATTCTTCGATCTCGCGAAGGTCAAGCGTAGACATTGTCCCCTTCGTCTCCGCAATGAAGTAGATGTGCTTAACCTTCCCCTGCTCAAACGCAATCGCGCAATCAGGGTTGTAATTCCCGACCGGCGTGGGGATGGAGAAGGTCTTCGGGAGCTTGGCGTAGACGACAACCTCATTCCCGGTATCCAGTTCGGTAACAAAGTTCCGCTCGTTCTTTGAGCCCGTGAAGACGTAATCGTAGATGTGTCATTCCACAGGTATTGCATTGGCGAAGCTTTCCTTTGGCTTCTCTTGCGTAAAAATCGCTACGCCGTAACGGTCCTCAATGGGGTCGTATGCCAGATGCTCCACGATGACCGTGGTCTTTTACTCGTTGATGATGCGAGCGGCCTTGAGGATAAAATCTTCCGGGTTATACTCTATGCGGCAAGCTCGACCGCTGCATGCAAATTTGCGAAGGCAAAAAGGGTGCCGAAAACCGCCGCCATTTAATATGTGCAATCCCGATGACGTGCTTCCGGCGGCCATCGGGACTTTGGCATCCCTGCCGCAGTCCGTGTAACGCGTTTAGCCCGGTATCCTCAAGCAACATTTCGGCCACCGGGATGGTGAAGTTGTCGTCGTAGTCGCCCCCAGCCGCCAATCGGGACTCCCAACTCGTGGGTGACAGCGCCACCAGAGAAGTGGATCTTGCCCGGCGCTTGCCGTTTATGCCCAGGTCGTGGAATATTGTGGCCATGAAAAGGGCTTTTGCTCAATTCTCCGCGATTTTGTCGCGGCTGGTCATGGCCTTGCTGGCTGCGGCGGCCCTGGCGCTGCTCATCTTTGGTCATAAGCCCACAGCCTATCGCCTGCCCAATGGTCAGCGCGTCCATGGGCGCATCGTTGTGAGTTTTTGGGAAAATTGGACCCGCTTTGAAGAAGCGGCCATGCGCGATATCGTCAACAAATTCAACCTCTCTCAACATCGGATTTTTGTACACATGGTGTCCGTGAGCCAGGCGGATCTGAAAACCGTGATTTCCGTGGCGGGGGGCGATCCGCCGGATATTGTGGTTTTATGGTCCGGTGACATGGGAGCGTTCATCGGGCATCATGCCCTGACCTCCCTGCAAAGCATGGTGCGGGCGGGCATCGTGACGCGACACACTTACGTACCCTATGTGTGGAAGGTATGCGCCCCGTTCGGCAAGCTCTATGCCTTGGGGGCAACCCCCGAAACCTGCGCCCTGTACTGGAACAAAACATTTTTTGCCCAGGCGGGCCTGAATCCGAACCGGCCGCCGACAACACTCCGGCAACTCGATGCTTACGCCCGCAAGTTGACCATTATAGGCCGACATGGTCAGTTGATTCGGGCCGGATTTTTGCCCACGGAGCCGGGCTGGTGGAACAGTTTCTGGGGCGTGTACTTCGGTAATCACCTGTACAATTACAAAACCGGCTATTTTAACATCGACACGCCGCAGCAGATTGCCGCGTATCGGTGGTTTCAAAGTTTTTCGCGCCAATACGGCTATCGCGCGGTGGATAATTTTCAAAGTGGTTTTGGGCAGTTTAATTCGCCGCTCAATGCGTTTATGTGCGGCAAGGTGGCCATGGAGATGCAGGGGCCGTATTTTGCCAACTTCATCCGCCGCAACAGACCCGCGTTGGCAGGGCATTTCGGCGTGGCACCATTTCCGTGCGCCCATCGTCCGGCGGGCATGGATACGTACGGAGATGTGGATGTGTGGGCAATTCCGCGTCATGCCCGACATGTTCAAGCGGCCAAAGAGGTGCTGACCTTTTTTATCCGCCAGGCCAACATTGAAGAACTCAATCACCTGCACTGCAAACCTTCGCCGCTCAGGGCGGTCAGCCGTTCCTTTATCCGCCATAACCCCAACCCTTATGTCATGGTGTTTGAAAATGCCATGCGGCATCATCACGTAGCGATTGCACCGCCCAGTCCTATCTGGATGCGTGTCAACAGCCAGCTCAACGTGATGGCCCAGCGGATATGGCTGGGGGCGTCGGTAAAAAGGAGTCTGGCCTACACCCAGCACCTGGTCAACCGGTGGGTTCGCACCAGTGAGCGGATGGCCGCGTTGCGAGCACGGGAGAATCCATGAGACCTCCAAAATCCACTATTACCTGGCGGGCCCAGTTGCTCGGCATGCTTTTTGCCGGACCGTACCTGGTGGGGTTGCTGGCGTTTTTGCTCATTCCGCTGGGGCTGAGTCTGTATTACAGCTTTTGCAATTACAACATGCTTCAGCCGCCGCTGTGGGTGGGCTGGATGAATTACCGGCATTTGCTCCACGACCATGTGTTCTGGCGAT
>JABEVA010000337.1 GCA_013044065.1 Phycisphaerae bacterium | reverse complement strand
TTATGGCACCAGTAAACTCATCGAAGGTGCGCTTTTGGCCGGTGACACCGTGCTGCTGGTAGAAGATATCGCCACCACCGGTGGACAGGTGCTGGAGGCGGCCAAAGTCATTCAAGCCGCGGGGGCAACGGTCGAAAAAATTGTCGCCGTGATTGACCGCCAGGAGGGTGCTCGCGAAAACATTCAGGCCGCCGGCTTCATCTTTGAGGCGATCCTCACCAAAAATGATCTGGGAATTTAAGCCGCCGGCACTTTCAATTGACCGGCTGGATTTCATCCGCGAGCCTCTTATGCCACAACCACACCCACCAACCAAACACCCCGCCCGCCGATTGGCGATGACCGCACTGAAGGTGGCCATTGCAGTCCTTGGGCTGTGGTGGGTGCTGGGGCAAATCTCCTGGCACGACACCGCCGTGATTGCCAAGGGGCAAACGGTACGCCAGGCGGTATTCCTGCGCCCCACGCGAGTGCCGGTCATCTCCCGTACATCACGAACCGTCACCCTCAATTTCGCCCGTCAAATAATTCAGGTCAAACTTCCCTCCGGTAAAATCGTTACCGCCGAGGCCAATGATTACCCCATCTTGTTTCCGCGGGAACTCACGTTGCCGTTAAGCTACCTGGCCAAAGCCGACGGCCACCCGGAAATTGAAGCGGGCCTGCATTCTCTTATGATGCGGGCCAACGGCTGGTTGCTGTTGGGCGCTTTAATCATCGTGGGAATTCCATTTTTCTTAACCGCCTGGCGCTGGCAAATGCTCATGAGCGTGCAGGACATGCGACTTTCGTATGCCCAGTGTCTGCGCTTGAATTTTGTCGGTCAGTTTTATTCCACTTTTTTGCCAGGTACCACCAGCGGAGACCTGGTAAAAATTATTTACACCGCCCGTGTTACCGGAAAAACCACGCAAAGCGCCGTGACCGTATTGCTGGACCGCGTCATCGGCCTGATCGGCCTGGTGATGGTGGCCGGCATCGCGGCCGCCGTGCAGTTGCTGGCCACCTCCAGCCAATCGGGCGGAGCACACGGCCCGACCACCGGTGCCGGACCCGATCCGGTTTTGCTCCACGTGGTACTCCTCACCGGGAGTTTGCTGGCGGCGACACTGGTCGGCGGCATCGCTTATTTTTCCGCCCGGTTGCGCCGACTGTTGGGCATAGATGCCATCCTGAATCGCCTGCCCCTGCCTGAATTCATCAAGCATGCTGATCGCTCCCTGCTGGCTTATCGCAATCGCCTCGGGTTGATCGCCGGCACGTTTGGCATCAGCCTGGTTTCGCAAAGCGTGCTGCCGCTGGCCGGATTTCTGGCGGGACGGGCCTTTGGTATGCATGCCCCGTTCGGCTGTTTCATGGCCTATATTCCGCTGGCGGCCCTGGCCGCAAGCCTGCCCATTATGCCACCACAGGGCATTGGCGTGACCGAGGCCATTTTGCTGCACTTTTTTGTTACTCGCGGCGTGGATACCGCCAGCCAGTCCTTTGCCCTCGCGCAGGCGATCCGCTTTTTACCCATCGCCTGGAATCTTCTCGGCGCCTACTGGGTGGTGCGCGGCAAGTTTCATCGCCCCACACCCACTGAACTTGAAATTATTGAATCTGAATTGCCGGTGCAGCCCGCCGCCCCGTGAACAAAACAACTTGCCGCACGCCTTGCGCTCCTCCAATTTCCCCATGCTCAAAACGACACCTTACCCCTGCGGTTGGGGCAAATCACGGATAAATTCCACCAACTGCGCAGCGCTGGGACTCATCGCGGTCCGCACATAAAATCCGCTGGTGGCCGTGCCCATGCACAAGGACTCCGCCAAACTTAACCCCAACAACTGCCCCGAAACAAAACCCGCATTAAAATGATCGCCCGCGCCAGTACTGATTTTGGGTTGGGCGACAAACGGTCCAGCAAACCAAGCCGTTCCTTCCGCGTTGGCTGCAGCCGCCGCCGCCCGTGGATGCACCACCACCGTACCCAACCCCAACTTGCTACGGATGGCCGCCGCCATCGGCTCAATTTCTTTTTCCGGGTGCTTATACACCGGCAGGCCCAGCGCTGCCGCCACCTGCACCGCCTCCTTGAGATTCAGTCCCAAAATCACATGCACATGTTCCTGCATACTCTGCAGCATCGTCAATCCGGCACGCAAATCCTGCACGGCCCGCTTTTCCGGATCGGCTAAATCCACAAAAAGCCTCCTTTGCCCGCGCTGTGGCAACTTGATAAGTACCTCACTTAGCAATCGCGACCAGATTTCCGTCATGTGCGGCAGCATCGTCCAATTCACCATACCAATCAGATCGCTCTCTTGCACCAACCCCACAAGACGCTCCCGCCCAACACGCTGGACAATGTTATCCCAGTGGACATCCGCCGTGGGAGTCATTTTTCCAAGCAGCAGCTTGCCATCCAAAAACTCCAACGCGTCCGTATGGCAGGCCTCCGCAATGCTGATCACCGTAGCCCGGCTGGTCATTTCGCGAAACACCGGATGCAAATCCGGATAACCCAGGTTGCCGATGTAGGTGGTGGTCAAACCAATTGACGCCAGGGCATTGGCCATAATGGGCCCGTTGCCGCCGAGTTTCTGCTGCGTCACCACCAGTTCATAATTGGAGCTTTGACCGGCGGCGGAAACGATTTTTCTGCCAAACTCCTCAATGTTCTTCAAGCGTGCATACGATGCCGCATTGTGGCGTTTGTCCACCACCTCAATAATTTCATCGACGAATCCATCAAAGCCAACCATGGCCCGGATTTGCTTTACATCCCGCTTCTCCAGTTTCGCACTGGCAGCCCGACATATTTCATTTCGTGATTGCTGGGGCATAATTTTCTCCAGATTCAGCGCCATTCACCAGAACCAAAGATCGCACAGGATACCGCAGCAGTTGCTGGATTGCCAGAGTCAAGCATACGTTCTGATCCCCAATGCGTCGTGGGTCCAAAAATTGTAGTCGCCGGCCCAACTCTGCCGGCTATCGCACCGCCGGCCATTGAGGCCACTTCCCGGCTGGAGCGGCCCGTCGCCCGGTTGCATTTGCCGCTAAACCCCGTTACGTTGGCTTTTGGTGATACTATGCGCCAAAAACCACTCCACCACATGCTCTTCGGCCCGCAGTTTGACCGCATCGTAGAGCGTTCTATGCATTTACGCCATCAACTTCACCGATGTCCCGAACTGGGCTATCACGAAAAGCAGACCAGCACCCTCATTGCCGGGGAACTTCGGCGGTTGAAGATTCCCGTGACCACCGGCCTTGCCGGCGGAACGGGATTGACCGGCCTCATTAACGGATCCGGAACACGATGCGTGGCGCTCCGCGCCGAAATGGACGCCCTGCCGATCCAAGAACAAACAGGTAAATCCTGGACCAGCCGCCGACCAGGCGTTATGCACGCTTGCGGTCACGACGGCCATATCTCCATAGTTCTAGGCGCAGCCGCGTGGTTATCCAGGCACCACTCGACGCTGCCGGGCCGTGTGAAGCTGCTCTTTCAACCCGCGGAAGAAGGCCTCAACGGGGCCTTACGCATGTGCGAATCCGGCGTTTTAGACCGACCTCATGTCGAGGCGGTTTTTGGACTCCATGGCTGGCCCGCCATGAACATCGGCCACGTAGCTACCCGCGGCGGTGTATTCCTGGCCGCTGTCGATGCTTTTGAAATACAAATTCGCGGCCGCGGCACCCACGCCGCTTATCCACATAAAGGCATCAATCCCATTGCCTGCGGAGCAGCTATCGTCGAATCCTTAGCCGCTGATGTCAGCCGCGAAATCGACCCCGTCAATACCTTCGTGCTCACCGTTGGCACATTTAATGCGGGCACGGCTCCCAATATCGTTCCAGATGTCGCCAGCATCACCGGTACGCTTCGCACTCTTACTCCCGCCACGCGCCGCTTAGCACAGGCAGCGATGTTGCGAATTTGTAAATCAATCGGCGCTGCCCATCGCTGCAACGTACAATGTCGCTTTACCTCAGGCACACCCGCCACCGTAAATTCCACCGCCGACACGGCTTTGTTTGAGCGTACAGCCACTCATATTCTAGGCAAAAAGAACGTGTCCATTCTGGATCAACCGTTCCTCTGGAGCGAAGATTTTGCCTATTACCTCCAGCGCCGTGATGGTTGTTTTTTTGCGCTGGGTGTTAAACCGCCGAACCTGAAAGAATACCCCATGCTGCACAATCCGCGGTATGATTTTCCCGATGCGGCCATGGCCACCGGCATGCGTATGCTGATCGGATTGACTCTAGCGTATTTGGGCGATGAAGCCCTCGGTATAAACTTCAACGCCTCAAGCCCAGTTGCCCGTAATTTACCATTGACTCTACAACCACTCAGGAGATTTTAACGATGCCCCAGATTTCATCCGGATTGCGCCGAATTTTCCTGGCTTTCGCCGCAGGCGGCATCAGTTGCACGGCCGGTATGAGTTCCGCAGCTTCCCTTACGCCACAGCAGGTGGCGGTCATCATCAATGGCAACAACCCCAATTCATGGAGTATCGCCAGATTTTACGCCAGAGAGCGACATATCCCCAAGATGAACTTGATTGTGCTTTCCGGCCTGCCGCACGATGCGGTGCAAATTCCGGTGGATACCTACGATATTCATGTTTCGGCTGCCATCCGCCGCATTCTGCGTGAGCGGCAACTCAAAAAGACAATTCGTTGCCTGGTTACCACCTGGGGCATTCCCTTGCGCGTGGCGGGTATGGGCACTTCGCCGCAAATAACTCTGGAACTCCAACAGATTCAACAAGGCCTGCAGAGTCAGGTCCGGCAACTCACCCTGGGTATAGCCCAACTCAATGCCCTGGCCGCCACATCTCCCACCTCAACTTTAGTGACCAAGCCCGCGCCCCCCGTCGGCGGCCCACCCGTTACCCAGGCCGCCCAGTTGGCTCTACAGCACTTTGGACAGGCCTTGAACAATGCCGTTCACCGCGTCGGCTTGTTGCCGCCCATCCGTCGCCAGGCGGCTTTTGCCAAACTCCTGCCGCTTCTTGCCGTTTACATCGGTCCGGGCGGAGTCGGCCAAACCATTCATATTCATGGCAGCAGTGCCGTCGCTCAAAAGGACCATCAAACACTGGCGGCCATGAAAAAGGATGTGCAAAAATATCTCCCGGAATTAATTCGGCTAAGCCAGCGACGTTATCTTGAAAAAGATCGCCTCGAACTCCGAGAACTTCAACTCAAACTCTTCGGCGTGGTGGGCCTGACCCGACAACTGCTTTCCGACACTATTTACCTCCAGCAAAAGCCCAGTTCCACCGCATTGGATAGCGATTTAATGACCGTGTGGTACCAGCCAGATGCGGCTATGGGCATGGAAAACAATCCTATGTACATGCCCAACTGGACACGCAGCGTCGGCAAGTTGCAAACGCACATTCCGTTAATGGTCAGTCGTCTAGATGGCACGTCGCCGAAAATGGTACGTAACATGATTCTTACCTCCGTGCGTGTTCAAAAGACCGGGTTGCGGGGGGTGGCGTACTTCGACGCCCGCGGCCTCCATGGCCAGGACCCCTACAGCCAGTACGATCGCTTGCTGCGCCACACCGCACTTTTTATTTTGCAAAACACCGGTATGCCCGTGGCCTTGCAAGATACACCCGCTTTCTTTCAATCGAAAAATTGCCCGGATGAAGCCATTTACTGCGGCTGGTATTCCTTGGAGCATTACCTGCCGTCCTGCCAATGGCTGCCCGGATCGGTCGCATTTCACGTCGCCAGCTTCGAACTACTCTCTCTGCACAACCCCAACTATGGCGGATGGTGTCCGCACCTGCTTAAACACGGCGTTTGCGGAACGCTGGGCGCTGTCGCTGAACCCTATCTCACCGCGTTTCCTCCACCCAACCTGTTCTTTCCGCTTTTACTCTCGGGACGCTTTACCCAAGCCCAGGTTTACTATCTGACCTGCCCGCTGGTTGACTGGCGCATTGCTTACGTAGGAGATCCCCTGTACAACCCGTTTGAACATCACCACGTGATGCGACTACGGCGACTCTTGAAATATCCGATTTTTCGCCGCGCCTTTGAGGAATTCAAGATACCCATTCCAAAAGTCGCCACCGTTAAAGCCCCAGCGCATTAGCCCGTCTTGCTTGGCAGGTCAAAACACCGCACCACGAGGATATGCCCATGATCAAACGCGATCTTGCCCTTGGTTTCATTGGCGCAGGAAATATGGCCGAGGCCATCGGCCGCGGCATTCTTGCCGCCAATATTTATCGGGCGGAGCAAATGCTGGCGGCGGATCCCAACCCACAACGTCGGTCTCTCTTTGCCGATCAACTTCACATCAGCGCTCTACCTGATTCCGCAGCCGTGGCCCAACGATGCCAAGCCATTTTGCTGGCGGTAAAACCGCAGATGATCGGCCCTGTCCTGGAGCAACTTCGTCCGGCGGTCTCTCCCGATGTTTTGGTCATCAGCATTGTGGCCGCGGTATCCACCGATTTTATCAGCCGGCACTTACAGCCGTCCACCCGTGTGGTCCGCGTCATGCCCAACACTCCCATGCTGGTCGGGGCGGGTACCAGTGCCCTGGCCCCCGGCAAAAGCGCCACCGATGCCGATATGACTCTGGCCATTAAAATCTTCGGATCCTGTGGCATGGTTCTGCAAATACATGAATCCGCGATGAACGCGGTAACCTCTCTCTCTGGTTCCGGCCCCGCGTACGTATTCTATTTGTGTGAAGCTCTGGCTCACGCCGGGGAACAACTTGGTCTTTCCCCTGTTGACGCTCAGCTTCTGGCCCGCCAAACTATCATTGGTGCCGGGACTCTGTTGGCCAAAAGCTCTGAATCCGCCACACTCCTCCGCCAAAAAGTGACCAGCCCCGGCGGCTTTACGCAAGCGGCTATTGAAACCATGGAAGCTGCCAATTATTTTGCCCTCATCACCAGCGCTCTGCAGGCCGCGGCCAGGCGTGGCGATGTATTGGCCCAAAAATAGCGGCGTTTCCCTTTTCGTACCGATAATCCATCTGCCGCCGACAGATGAGGTTAAGGCGAGCGTCACCCTTTCATCCCAAAGCCAAGCCGCCCTGGCCGTGAGAATCATTTTCTCCCGCCGGTGCGCTGACCACCGGCCGGCGCTTCGTCATATTGCGCTATCGCCTCCCCTGGTCCATGACCACTGTTGTTTCATCTTTGTTCCAGTCGAAGTCCGGAGTTGCCGATAATAAGTGGTGTTGTTTGTAATTCACCGGGAAGCGGTTATAGTACGTTGGTCTTCGCGGGTTGCAGGGGCAGGTCTTTCAGACCGGTGTTACCCGGCAATACGCGTTTTGTTATTCGACGGGCTGTACAACGGTGCCGAGCTTCGGCACTTGAATTATTGTTGGACGATCATCGGAGACCCATCACTATGATTTTGCCGTACAATTGGAAAGAATATCTGCGCATTACCAACATTCGCGACGCTATGAATCGCAATCAGTCGGTGATCAGCATCGTGGCGGTGGTCCTTACCATCATCGCCATTGCGTATATTCTCCACTATGAACTTCACTCGCCTTATGTTACGTCTGTCAACCAGTACTTCTACGATACTGCCACCCAACAACTCAGGGTGGAGCCATCGACGGCCATTCCTCCGCTGCGTGGAGCAGGCGGCAAATATACTCTGGTCCGCGCGTATGTATTTACCTGTTCGAGTTGTGACAACAAGCAGATTGGCTACTTGGAAAAATATACTCCGCAAGGCAAGGCTGCTTTAGTCAAGCTGCAAAATATGGCCAAACAGACTGCCCCAAAACCCGGCCCGGGCGGACCACCCAATGCCAACACCCAGTACGACAACCCCTTCAGTTTGGAAATGCAAGCCTACAACAGTTCGCTGGTGCGGCTGCCGGCCAAAGGTTCGCCATGGGTTCTGGCCAATAGCCCGGAGGGTCAGCGCATTATGACCCCCGCGCCCTGTGCCACGGGCGTGCTAAAGCCCTGCGTTCCGCCATCATAAAAATTGCGATTCTTTGCCGGCAAACCCGCAGCTTCCCCAAAACCGCCGACGCTTTCGACCAAGGCGTATTAGGTC
>JABEVA010000336.1 GCA_013044065.1 Phycisphaerae bacterium | reverse complement strand
CCTCATACCGGGCCTGTTCCACCGCTTGTCGGCTTTCCTGGCCAAGGCGATGCATGCTGGACGGATTGCCATATTTTTCCCCCAGCCAGGGTTGCATAGCCGCTAGAACTTCGGGATGAATCTGGGTGGTGGCATTGTTATCGAGATAAATCATCGCCAATGATTATAGCGGGAAACGCGGCGGGAGGATGGGCGTGTTGGCGGTGGTGAGAGCGGCAAAAAGCTCTGATCGCAAGACGGAAATCAACAAGCAGGTTGACACCGCCGAGGCCGGCCCTGGCGACGCGGCCGTTACCATGGGCAGGGCAGGTTCGGTGGACCGTCCGATTCGCCAAAAGCGCCGGTTTGGATTATACTTTTGGCAGGTGGGCAGAGTGCCCAGGAGATCAAAAAAGCCGATGGAAATGTGCATCATTGGAGGATCGCCATGTTGGATCAGGACGCCAGAATAACCGACCTGCAAATTGAGACCGAACTTCAAGAAAGCTACCTTACCTACGCCATGAGCACCATTATGGATCGTGCTCTGCCCGATGTGCGTGATGGCTTAAAGCCATCGCAGCGACGCATTCTGGTGGCGATGAATGATCTGCAGCTTGGCCCGCGCAGCAAGCACCGCAAATGCGCCAAAATTGCCGGTGATACATCCGGCAACTACCACCCCCACGGCGAAGCGGTGATCTACCCCACGCTGGTGCGTATGGCTCAATCCTGGAATATGCGGCATCTGCTGGTGGACGGCCAAGGCAATTTTGGATCCATTGACGGCGACCCGCCTGCGGCCATGCGTTACACCGAAGCCCGCATGGCCGAAGCTTCCGCGGAACTGATGGAAGATATTAAAGAAGACACCGTCGATTTCATTCCCAACTATGATGAAGTCCGGATGGAACCCACGGTGCTGCCCAGCAAATTTCCCAATTTGCTGGTGAACGGTGCGCAGGGCATTGCGGTGGGCATGGCCACCAGTTTGCCGCCGCACAACTTGGGAGAGGTTTGTGATGCCATCATCAAAGTGATTGACAATCCGGATTGCACTCTTAAAGAATTGATGAAAATTGTCAAAGGCCCGGATTTTCCGACCGGCGGTGTGATTTGCGGGCGCAGCGGTATTTTGGCCGGTTACGAAACCGGCCGTGGCCGCATTACGGTGCGGGGCCGCGTGCATACCGAGCAACTTAAGGGCGGGCGGGAACAGGTGGTTATATCGGAAATTCCGTACCAAGTGCTTAAAAAGACGATTATTGAATCCATTGCAGAGCAGGTGAAAGAAGAAAAAATCAAGGATATTTCCGACGTCCGCGATGAATCCGACCGCGAACACGCGGTGCGCGTGGTGGTGGAGTTGAAGCGTGACGCCGACCCTAATGTGGTGATCAATCAGTTATATCAATTTACGCCGCTGCAAAGCACATTTTCGATCATCAACATTGCCCTGGTGAATCGCCAGCCGCGCACCTTGAGCCTGAAAGAACTCGTGGAACTCTTCATCGGCCATCGCAAGGAAGTGATTCGCCGGCGCACCATGTTCCGGTTGAAAAAAGCCCGCCAGCGGGCTCACATTCTGGAAGGCCTTATTTTGGCGTTGGCGGATATTCATGCGGAAGAAGCCGTCGGTCGGGCCACGAAGCTGGATGTCATGGGCGTTATCGAATTGCTGCGTAACCGCAAAATCAGCCCGGATGTGCCCACCGCCAAAGCCAATCTGATGAAGAAGAAATTCACCATCAGCGAAAGTCTGTCGTGGAAGGCCGCGATCCCCAAAGCGTTTAAAAAACGCATTGATGAAGCCGCCTCCAAGATCGGCGGGATGCTGCTTTCGTCCGCCCAGGCCGATGCCATTTTATCCATGCAGCTTCAGCGGTTGGTGGGGTTGGAAATTGACAAGCTTACCGAAGAATACAATAAACTCGTCGCCGAAATTGAAGACTACGAATTGATCCTAAGCGATGAGAAGCGCGTACTGGACATCATCCGCGAAGACACCATTGAACTCAAGGAAAAATATGGCGACAATCGCCGCACCGAAATCACCAACGACGCCACCGACATCAACATTGAAGACCTCATCGCCGATGAACAGGTGGTGGTGACCATCAGCCACGAGGGCTACATCAAGCGCATGCCGCTGGATACGTATCGCAAACAGGGCCGCGGCGGGCGCGGGGTGATCGGTTCGGACTCCAAGGAGGGCGATTTTATTGAACATCTGTTCATCGGTTCCACCCACGATTACCTGATGTTTTTCACCAACTTGGGCCGCTGCTACTGGCAGAAAGTTTACGATGTGCCGCAGATGAGCCGGCAAAGCAAGGGCCGGGCCATTGCCAACCTGGTGGAAATGAAAGCCGAGGAGAAACTCGCCGCCGTGCTGGTGGTCCGCGATTTTGAAGATGAAGCCAAACATCTGGTGATTACCACCGGTAACGGCACCATCAAGAAAACTCTGCTTAAGGCGTTTGCCAATCCGATGAAACGCGGCATCATCGCGATCGGCCTGGAAGGCGGGGATCAGGTGATTGATGTGGGCGTTACCAACGGCAAAGACCAGATTGTGCTGGGCACGCGCGGCGGCATGGCCGTGCGCTTTGATGAAGGCGAAGTCCGCGACATGGGCCGGCAGGCCGGCGGCGTGCGCGGCATAGACTTGGAAAAGGACGATCAGGTGATTGACATGGTCATTATCCCGCAGGGGCTGGACCATGGGGACAATCAGGTGACGCTGCTGACCGCCTGCCAGCATGGCTATGGCAAACGCACCCGCATTGAGGAATACCGCCTCACTCATCGCGGCGGCAAGGGCGTTATCAATATCCGCACCACCGACCGCAACGGCCCGGTGGTGGCGGTGAAGGCCGTTACGGATAACGACGAACTGATGATGATTACCAAAGGCGGCCAGGTGGTGCGCATCGGCATTACCGGCGAGCTAAGGGAAATGGGCCGGGCCACGCAGGGTGTGCGGCTGATTCGGCTGGAGCCTAATGATATTCTGGTAAGCGTGGCCCGCGTGGTTCCGGAAGAAAAAGACGATAGCGCTACCCCGCTGCTGGACGGCGCGGGGAAGTGAGGTAGATGGCACCGCGGGGTTTGTGTAACAGGTCGCAACTAGGATGGGTCCGCTTGGCAGATATTATGATAGGCTGAGCGTGTCGCCGAACCTCGGCCTGCAGCTTCGGTCAGGCGCTGCGCTTGACGAATTGCTTCGGTGAAGTGAAACTCCGCCACGGATTTAAAAAGAGGTGGCACGTGAAAAACTCGGCGAGTGAAAATCCTCAATCCGTGAAGGTGATTTCAGTGATCGTGCCGGACAACCCCTTTGTTCACGGCGATTTGGGGGAGGTGAAACATTGTTTGGCTGCATTAGACGTAACGGACTTGATGGAATGGTGGCCAGGCACCCCGCATTCACCGCACCGGAACCCGGAAAAGGTCCGAGCAATACAGCGTTCATTGGACTGGAAGCGAGTCGCACAAATTGCCGCCTATCTCCTCCAGAAAGAAATTGTGGATGCGCCCAAAAAACTGAACGAGTATTTTCACCTGATATACGGTCCGAAAGCTGGAGAGCCCGGACGGCAATGGCCGCCGAAGTTGCCAAAAGTGATCGGATTTGAAAAAAGCACATATCCAACTTTCTCAAACGTGTTGTTGCACGTCAATGGTGCGAGCGTCAGGGAATTAAAGGACGGTGCTGCACAATTGAAGGGCTCTTCGGGCAATCGAGTGGGTAAATT
>JABEVA010000335.1 GCA_013044065.1 Phycisphaerae bacterium | reverse complement strand
GTCAACCACCGGAAGACATCGCCGATATTCCCGCCTCCATGCAGGCCGTTGTCCAATCCAGCTCGGCTACGCCCGCATCGGCTGCCACGCCAAGCTCGTGATCTTTGCAACCTCCCGCCGTACAATGCGTTAAATGGTTGGAGCTGCTCCAAGGAGAGGTAGCTCCGCGATTGTAATGCCGCAGGGTGCCCGCAGTGTGTGACTACCGCCCCGGAACGCGCATCTCCAGGCCGGCACCCTGCCAAGCCGAATCCCTTACTGAAGGAAATCAGACATGATGCCGACCGAGGTTCTTGCGGCGACAAATTGGGCTAAATTCCTGGGCCATTTTCATCCGCTTCTGGTGCATCTGCCGATCGGTTTTCTGGTACTGCTTGGCTTAATGGAATTGGTGGCCCGGTTCAAGAGATACCGGCATATCAGCGCGGCGCGTGGGTTTATTCTGGTGATTCTCTCGCCAGCGGCTTTGCTGACCGCGACGTGTGGGTGGTTGCTGGCCAGCGGCGGCGGATACAACCACCATATCCTGTTCTGGCATCGCTGGCTGGGGACCACCGTGGCGGTGCTGAGTGTGGCGCTTCTGGCCATCTGGTTATGGCGAAGAGACGTGGGAATCGTCTACTATTGCGTGCTGCTGCCCGCTTTGGTCATCATGGCCGTTGCCGCGCACTTTGGTGGAGCACTGACTTTTGGAGGGCGTTATCTAAGCAAATACGCGCCGCCACTGCTCAAGCCGTTGTTGGGCAATCGGCAGACGAGGCGGTCCGGCGAACACGCCACCCCCGTACTGGGGACGCAACCCCTGGCCTCCGCGGCGGGTCAGACCGGCGGCTGGATGTTGCAACGCCCAATGCTCCGGCCGGTCTTGGATAGCCAAACCAGCTTTTATGGGCGGTACGTACAGCAAATTTTTACCCAGAATTGCATCCGCTGTCATGGGCGCGACAAACAGAAGGGCCATTTACGATTGGATTCCTACTGGTGGTTGCGGCATGGCAGCCGGAGCCGGCCGGTGGTCATTGCGGGCAATCCGGGCCGAAGCGTGCTGTATAGGTTGATAGCCCGTCCACTTTGGCAGCGACATCACATGCCGCCGCGCAGTCGCCGCCAGCTTACTTCGGGGCAGATCGCGGTTATCCGCTGGTGGATTGCCAAAGGTGCCAGCGGCACGGCCACATTGGCGTCCATGCACCCGCCAGGCAATATCCGAAAGATCATTGAACATCTGCCTGCCCGGAATCGGTCCGGCCCCACCGCCGGAGAGAACCAGGCCCATGCGCTGGTCTGGCGCAGCTTTGTTCATTGATGCCGGTGCCAAAACGGTGGATGTTGTTTTTCAACTTGACGCTCCGTGGGCCGCGATCTTGGCAGAATGCGTCCGTGACGTGACACAGTGCGGGCCTGCGCTGCACAAAATCATCCACTCGCTTATGATAGCCATCTTGCACCGGGCGCGGGCGGACGCACCAACTGCGACCCGGACCGCCATGGCCAAGCGCCCCTACGGATGCGATGAGGGCATGGCTTTTTATGTGAAGAGGTTTCTGATATGGCCGGACATTCCCATTGGAAGTCGATCAAACATAAAAAAGCCGTCGTTGATGCCCGCCGTGGCAAAGTCTGGAGCAAGCTGGCCCGACTCATCATCATCGCCGCCAAGCGCGGCGGGAATCCGGATGACAACCTGGCTTTGCGCTACGCCATGGACAAAGCCCGGGCCGCCAATATGCCCAACGATACGATTGAGAAAGCCGTCAAACGCGGCACGGGAGAATTGGGCGGCGCTAACTATGAAAGCGTTGTTTACGAAGGTTATGGTCCCGGAGGAGTGGCTATTCTGGTCGACGCCCTTACCGACAACCGCAACCGCACCGCCGGGGAAATTCGCATGGCTTTTGACAAAAACAGCGGGGCGGTGGGCGCTGCTAATTCAGTGGGATGGATGTTCTCGGTGCAGGGAATTATCGCCATTGATAAAGCCGCCATCGAGGAAGACGCCTTAATTGAACTGGCCCTTGAAGCGGGTGCTCAAGATGTGCAAACCTCGCCCGAAGGCTACGTCATCCAGACGCAAATGGCCGATCTGGAAAAAGTTCGCAAGGCTGTGGCCGCCGCCAACGTGCCCATTGTGTCCGCTGAACTGGTAAAAGTTCCCAGCCAAGCTATTGCTGTCAGCGGCGAAGCGGCGGCAAAAATACAAGCCCTCATCGACGCCCTGGAGGACAACGACGACGTGCAAAATGTCTATTCCAACGCCCAGTGGGAAGATTAATTCCGGCGCATTACCGCGACAAATTCGCCGCCACAATACCAATGGCGTTCACATCGGCAAGAGCATTGCCGAGCAAGCCCGCATTGGCGGCGCTATTTTCCGTTTTTACCACGTCTGCGGCGGAATTGCCCACCCACCCCGATGTGGCGGCGCTAACCATACTCGGCACCGCAGCATCCAGATTGATCAGCAGCACGCTGACATTATGCGGATCAACACATACCCCGGCCCTCTCAAATAGGGCACTGGAAAGAACCTCCTGGCCCAGCGCTTGGCCGCTGATGCCGACATGGGCGGTATGCCGGTACATCAAATGAATTTGGTTGCCCGGCGAAGGCTTGGCCGCCAAATGGCGCGCGGCGGGTGCAGCACCCACGCACGGCCCAAGGCCCGCTAAAACCCCAGCCAGTACGCCAGCTAAAATGCGACGAGTTTGACGCCGCGATATCTCGATTGAACAAACACGATTACTCATGGACTACTCCATAATATCAATCAGCGTAAAGAAAGATTCCGGCAGGCAGGCTATCCCTCGATGACGCTCTCGAAAACCCCTGGCATCTAGTTGTTGCCACCAAGAACCATCTTGTGACACAGCAAACGACATACCAACGCTCGACCCCGCAAAGTTCCAGCGGGAGACAAGCGTCGCTGCCAAGAATAGGCTGGGGTCGATCAGAAGTCAAATGAAAAACTTGAAAAGGATGGCCGGATTTTCAAATGAGACGCAAAATCACTCTCACCGATCCAGAACTATTGTGCCTTCCCGGCCCCTTCCGGGCAGTGCCAACGGTGTGCCAATAATTTTTCAGTTGCCGTTGCCGTGAGATTCCAGACGCCCAAGCGAAGGCCGCAACCTCCGCCATCTGGCCTGTGTCGCTAGCACAACCCACTGCCCTGTGGAAACCCGGCCGTACTCGGATACAATCCACCATAGACCATGGATCGCCCTGTGCTTAAACTTGGTTCCCGCGGCAGCCTGCTGGCCACAACCCAGGCCCGGCAAATTATCGAGTTGCTGGCGCCATTTCTGGGCGGGCGGAAAATTGAACTGGTCATCATTACCACGTCCGGGGATAAAGCCGCCGATACTCCGCTGGCCCAATCCGGCGGCAAGGGGCTGTTCATCAAGGAAATTGAAAATGAGATGCTGGCAGGCCGCATCGATCTGGCCGTCCATTCCGCCAAGGATATGCCCACCGAAATTCCGCCCGGCCTGGTCAT
>JABEVA010000334.1 GCA_013044065.1 Phycisphaerae bacterium | reverse complement strand
GGCAATGGCGGGCTAAGACTAAGCCTTTCTCCGGCGGCCAACCAGCAACAAAGCGCCCAGGCCGCCCATGCCCAGCAATGTCAGTGCCGTGGGTTCCGGAACCGCCCCCACCGAACTGTACCACACCACAGTCACCGCGTCCCCGCCATTGAGATGAACCGTCAGGTCGCTGCCGAGAGAATAAGGCGAGCCTAAAGTGCCCAAGGCACTACTGGCCGTGGGCAGATAGGTGGACAAATCGACCAGTGAGGTGCCGGAGTTGAGGGTGTTGCTGGTCAGAGTACCGGTAACCGGATTGCCCTGGACTACACTTTCCGCGGTGACCACGTCCGTAGAGTTCTGGGTATCGGTCTGGGTCCAAGTTATCGTGCCGTGCGCGGTAACCTGGAGATTCGAACCGGTCGGGGCGGTAAAACCGTCATCGGCAAGCTGAATTGTCAAGGTTTCCGCTGAACTGGTGGTGTTCGTGATGAGTATCGAGGAGCCTACTTCCACCGCTTCGCTGGTCGAACTGGGACTGTTGGAGGTGGCGGTGAAGTTGCTGATGCCAAACGAATTCATCGTCTCGTTGATCGGTCCAATCTGCAACGTGCCGGGAAGTGCGGGGGCAGCCGATGAGCCGGTCAGCACCAGCGATCCACCACCAGCGCTGCTGGTGATGGTGGCGGTGAAACTGGCTTGCGCGGCGGATGCCGCAAAGATGGAAGCGGCCACTGCGGCCAAAGGCAAACTGAGTTTCTTTGAGAACATAAATTCTCCCTTTCAAGTAAACTGGTTCCACAAGAACCGGGACACAACATGGATGACCTGCCGATCAGCCACAAGCTGAAAGCGGGCAATTTTGCAAATATTTGGCTGGTAGCGACAAAACATTCCCTCGCCGGCAGACCACACGGTCAGCGCGTTAATTGCGGCTACAAGCTCAGATTGTTTCCCAAGAGGTCAAGTCTATCTCTGGACCTGCTAAGCTCTCGGGCTGCACCCTTTTAGTCTACCGCGATCTTGGACCACGGTAGACCGACTAGATAAAAATTACAGGTTTATGCGGCCACCCGGCCACGCCTGCAATCTTCATACTAAAGCTATAGTCAGAAATTGGCAGATGGAAAATAAAGCGCTGAAAAATTTTTATAATCCGCTTATACGAAACGCCAAGCCTTGGCCGGGCAAAAGATTGGTACATTACCGGCCCCAACAGCGCAGTGTTTTGACTGCGGGCAGGAAGAACTAAAAACATCAATAGCCGCTGACTGCCGAGCCAATCGGAATGGGCATTTGATCTTGTTGTTGCTGCGACTGGGCGTTATTCCACACACTATGCTGCTCGCCCCAGTAGAGGGAGCGCTGGCTGGCCACGTCATCCTTTTGGGTAAATAGCTCACGTTCGCACCCGCCAATACCAGCCAACATCGGAATCAAAACGCCCAACGCCGCCGCCATCCGCAGGTTCGGATTTTTCGAGATCATCATGGCCGCATCTCCTGATTTCTGATGGCTTTAACGCCGCCGCTCCAGAAATATGCTATGCATCATACAAGGTTCGGACGGCCAGATAAAGCCGTGTGCTGGGTGCTGTCTCCACCGCGAAGCCTATTTATAGCTCCATTGCCAAACGGGCGGGCTCAAGGGTGCAGAAGCAGGACATGGGCGCCATGGGGCGACAAGGTCACCGGCACAACCCACCGCAGATGAGATGGCTTGCATACGGATCCATGGCCATCGGTACAATACGCATAAAATACGCCCACATGCCAAGAACCCGCCAACAGCTTGATCTGATCCGGCATGGGGCGGAAAACAAAGCTGATCCGGGCATGTCCCTTGGGGTCCACCGATTGCTGGATAAGAATATGGGATCCATCAGTAACCCGCAGCGTGACGGGAATGCCTGGGGTTAAATGGGTTTGAGGGGGCAGTTTCAGGTCGATCCGCAGGGCGATGGCCGACGAGGCCGTTAAGGTGACGGCCCGCTGGCCAATAGCCCCGGTGGTGCGGACCTCTTGCTGCGGCCGGTGGGAACGCGGCGCTGTCAGGCCCATGATGGCCAGCTCATGCCAGCTTTTCGTTTTGGCATTTATCATCAAGATGCGCTGATTGTCGGTATCCGCCACAAAAATCCATCCATCGGCCACACTCAGCCCACCCGGTTCATAAAATTCCAGCGGTCCGCCGGGGGTACCCGTTCCGGGGCGGCCGGTGCCAAGGAAGGTGCCGACGATGCGGGTGTGTAAGTTGATGGTGCGCAACTTGTGGTTATACGTATCGGCCACCAGAAGGCGCCGGCCCAGCAGCGCCAGTCCCAGCGGATGCTGCAGCAATGCCTGGCGGGCGGGACCATCGCGATCGCCAAAAGTAAAAAGACCGCGGCCGACCAGCGTGGAAACGCGCCGTGTTTGCAGGTTGATCACGCGAATGGCACTATTTTCGCTGTCTGCAAAATAAAGGTGGTTACGGTGCAGGCACAGCCCGGAGGGTTGGGCCAATTCCGCCGCGGCACAGGAACCATTCACCAATCCTTCCGCGCCGGTGCCGGCAAAGGCGTGGGCCTGGCGCGTTTGGAGATTCATTTTCCATATCTGATGTTCGCCGGCCATGGCAATATATAAGGTGTGGCCCCGTGCGGCCAAGGCCCAGGGGGAATTAATTCCCTGGGTCGTTCCGACGCCGCCACCGGTAAAGTCAAATGTTTCCCTGCCTGTGCCCAAGATGGTGGAGACCCGCAGCGTATGGAGGTTCACAGCGCGGATCAGGTGGTTGTTGGTATCTGCCACGTACAGGGTGTTACCATCCAAGGCCAGGCCCTGGGGTTGGCGGAACTCGGCTTGGTGGGCCGGGCCGTTGACCGCACCAGCAAGCCCATTGCCGATAACCGCGATCAGCCGGGTGTGGCCCATGGCGTTGGGCCAACCGGCAATGACAATGCGATTATGATCGGTATCGGCGATAAAAAGGCGTCGGCTACGCGGATCAGCGAGCACCTTTCCCGGAAATAAAAGACCACTGGCGGTGAGCATGGCATGTTCGCGGGGTAATTGAAGCGGGGCTGCGGCCAGGGTACCGTTGGCTTTATCGCGTTGCAGGGTTTTGGCAATGGCCTTTTCCAGCACCCGCCGGTTGCCTTCCCCGTCTACGGATCCCACAATGTGGCCGGACGCACTCACCAGGACCAGGGTGGGCCAGCTATCCACGCCATAATCATTCCAGATTCGCATGTGTTCATCCACAATGACGGGATGGTCAATGCGGTAGCGCAGCACCGCCTGGCGGATATTGTTCACCGTACTTTCATTGGTGAACTTGGCGCTGTGGACGCCGATGATGATAAACGGCTGACCCGCAAAGTGATGCTGGAGAAAATCCAAGCCGGGCAGAATATGGATACAGTTGATACATCCATAAGTCCAAAAATCCAGCAAAACCACCTGTCCCTTCAACTGATGCTGGAAACTCAGCGGCACGGGGGTATTGATCCAGGTGAAATCCGCGGGAAAGTCCGGGGCTTGCGGATGACCGACCGCAAGGTTGATTTGGCCGCGGGCCGGCGCAATTTGCCGGACCAGGCAGAAGACCGACAAAAGCAACCCCACCAGCAAGCCGGTGATGATAAATGTCTTGGGCCATGTGAAGGGCCGGCTTAACCTGATCATTGGTTGGTTCTCCATGAAGTACCTCCTGGCAACGCCCGATATTGCATCTTACCCACCGCTCCGGGGTTTGGCTGAATTCCCAGCACGCGGGCACGGAAACCTGTTATACTACGTTATAGGCACGTTGTGATGGCAGCGAATGAAAGGCGGCATGGAATGGGATGTTTTATTCTCCTGATCGGCGTTATCTGGCCACGAATTACCCTGATCCTGCTTTATTTATTCAGCACTTATCCGAGCCGAGCTTTCCAAACCGACTTGTGGCCGATTTTGGGCTTTTTCTTTTTACCAACCACCACGCTGGGCTATGAATTGGCCAAAAATTGGGCTTCGGGCGGACACCTTGACGGTTTGTGGTGGCTGCTGCCGACATTGGGCCTGCTGCACGACCTTGGCCATACCAGTTGGGCCGCATCCCGCCGGCACCAGGCGCAAAATGGTTAGGCGGCGCTGCGCGAGAACAGGAGAAAATAGAAAGTTGCGTCCCGATTGGCGGCTCTCCCGAACGGCGTTGGGCCTCCGGTACATCGGGAGATTTCGGCGTCCATGCCTTCCCGATTGGCGACTCCTGTCGCAGAGGCCTGTCCCGAAGGATCGGGAGATTTCGGCATCCATGCCTCAACGGGGGGACGACGGGGGATTCACCGCAGGGGACGCAGAGGTACGCAGAGGACGGAGGCGATTTTTACCCTCCCGACAGACATCGGGATAAACTCCAGCATGGAATACACGGGGCGGCTGTGGCCGCGACCAAAGACGGGAGACGGGAACACAATTTTTCACCGCAGGGGACGCAGAGGTACGCAGAGGACGGGCG
>JABEVA010000333.1 GCA_013044065.1 Phycisphaerae bacterium | reverse complement strand
GGGCCACGGAGCGTGTTCTGCAAGCCGCCGGGTAATTTCACCGGCAGGCGTGATCCTGAACCTAAAAAGGGGGCCGCCAATGTCTTGCCGATTTGCGGCATCGACCCATGCTATTGCCGGTTGTGTAATTGCAGCGATTTTGACGGGGTTGGCGGCGGCAACACCAGCGGCCACCACGCCCATCACTACCGCCGCTCAAGCCGGACCGAACATGGTTACCGCCGAACACTCAAAGCCCATGATTCGCGGTGATACTGCGCAAAATTCCATCCCGTCATCCGCGGAAATCCAGCGATGGATACACGATCTGGCCAGCAATAGCATCCGGATACGCCATTCAGCCTCGAAGAATCTGTTGGATGCGGGTGATGCTGCCATGCCAGCAATGAAAGAAAGGCTCAATGGGCTGACCACCCCCGAAATGCGACATTTGCTGCGCGAGGACATCGGCAAAATTAACGTTAGGGATTTCTTTCGCGGACCACTCATCACCATCAACGCCACCAACATTTCGGCGCAAAGAGCGTTTGAGGAAATATGCAAACAGGCCGGAACCACCGCGGACATTTCCCGGTATTCAGACACAATGCCGCAAATGCAGGTAAACCTGCCAAGGGTCACAATTCACTTTACCAAGGCTCCGTTTTGGAGGGTGATGCAGCAGATGGCGGTGCTGACGCACATTTCGCCGGTGCCGTGGTATAGCGGCCAACCCGGCCTGCCGCTGAGCCTCAATGGCACGCTGAGCCGGGAGGATTTCATCAATTTTGAGGGAGCGTTCGCCATTGTTGCGGAATATATCAGGTATAACCGCGCCGTGTTCCTGGCGCAGCCCAATCATCCGGCCAGCAAAGCGTTTAACATGCGTATGGCAATTCTGTCCAATCCCGGGAAATTCGGGCCACTGCACGTGGAAAAGGCGGTTTTAAGCACGGTCGTTGATAGCCATGGCAATTCACTCATCCGCCCCGGCCAGCACGTGATCTTTCAGAGCGGAGGGGGCACTAATCAGCCCATGGCGGTGACCGACTTCTCCATTATGCTGCGATGGCCTGCAAAACCGGGCACATGTATCACCCTGCTGAAGGGTTATGCGACGGTGGTGGTCGGCTACCGTAAAAGGACGTTGAATTTGAAGATCAGGGCCAAGGGAATAGCTCACCAGACCATCGGCGGGCTGAGATTTTCTGTCGGCAAATTGCGCCTGTTCAAGGGCTGTTGGCAATTTAACTTTGCCACCAAATATCCGGAAGGCACCATGACTCCCGCCGAGCAGCGCATCGTCAGCCAAACTGGCAAGTTCAATGGCGTCATCTATAGCGCTGTGGGAACCGTGCTATATTCCAACAAATGGTCGCAGGCAGGCAACGGGCAGCAAGGTTGGACCTACACCATTCGCATAGAGCGGGGCGGAAAACCCGCCAGAATCACGATACCGGTTTATACGCGGCAGAAAAGGCTGAAACTTCCGTTTCATTTTAAAGATATCCCGATGCCGTAGAACTAAAGTGGCAAAGCGCGGCTGCGACCACCGAATTGATGGCCGTACCGTCGGCCAACGGCGCGCCGCCATTTGACCGGACTGCCAGCTTACGCTACCGTAAAAAGGCCCGTGGTGTCATGGTCGTTGGGGTATAATGTGCCGACGGTCGTGATGGGCGTGGTAGGGGCTATGCAATCGGAGGCGTGGCAGAGCGGTTGATTGCGCCGGTCTTGAAAACCGGTGACGGGGCAACTCGTCCGGGGGTTCGAATCCCTCCGCCTCCGTTGGCTCTTCCAGGCAGACAACCTGGCAGTGAGCAGCGAACATAAAGAGTGCGTCAACAGCTTGGCCCATGGAGTGGTTTTGCCAGGCCGGTCGGATAAAGCCACCATGGGTTGTTGCCTCATGGCTGTGTTCCGGCCCGCCGGGCCAATGGCCTGAGGTTCAACAGAACGCGGAAAGTAGAGATTTTAGCTGGTGGAACTGCCTTATAAAATTGCGGTGTTGGTGTATCTGTTTAATCCCCACGGACAGATGTTGCTGCTGAAACGCTGCCGCAGTCCCAACCTGAATCTTTATTCGCCGGTCGGCGGCAAGCTGGAGCAAGCCAGTGGCGAGTCACCGTTTGCCTGCGCGTTACGAGAAATTGCCGAGGAAACAGGCCATCGCCTGACCATGGCGGATATCCGTTTGCTGGGAATTGTTTCAGAAAAAGCCTTCGAAGGTCGCGGTCATTGGCTGATATTTTGCTTTGAGTCATTGACTGCCGTTGATTTTCCGGCCCACGAGATCCCGGAGGGAAGGTTGGAATGGGTAGACCCCGCCGAGGTGACCCATCTGCGGATTCCGCAAACCGACCGCGTAGTTATATGGCCCTTGGTGCGGCAACACAGCCTGAATCTCAATCCCCGCGGCGCTGGTTCACGGGCGGAAATTTTCAGTGTGCATATCGATTGTTCCAGCGGCTGCGATGCGTTTCAAACCACGCTGGAGCAATCTCACAGCGATTAATTCATTAACGGCAAAGGTGATGGGTTACTCATCCTCATCTTCATCGTAGAAAATTTCTTCGTCATCATCGATATCTTCATCGTCGAAGCCTTCTTCCACGTCATCGTCATCGTCATCGAAGTCGTCATCATCATCGTCATCGTCATCGCCGTCATCATCGTCATCGTCCAAGTCGTCATCCTCGTCGGCGATATCATCATCATCCGCCCGCTTGCGTTTGGCCAAGCCTAACGGCATGATCTCATCAACGCCGGGCAGGTCTGCGACCGTGCCGCCGGACCAAAGCGCCAACATGCCTTGGGAATCCGTCGTCGCGACAGTTGCCGCGAGCAAATCCGTGCCGGCCAATTCTCGCATGGCCGCGGCAATCCGGGCAGACTCTGGAAAATCAAAATAGTCGTGGGCCGGAACTCGTGATAAGACAGATACGTTCATGGAACTCTTCTCCAAATGAGAACAGTGAAAAACACAACTTTACAAACGACCGGCGGAAACAATCCGCACGGCTGGACTTTTTCATTTTACCCGTTGTAGCCCGCCTATCAGCCAATGAACCAGATTATTTTCCGCCAAAACGCCCGAGCCTTCAACCGGGCTACGCGGCCCGACGACCGGTGAATTGGTGCAATTTATAAACCTCCGCGAACAATTGTTCAACCCCCGGCGGGGATCGTCCACAGTTGGGCTTCTTTAAGCCGGCCCCGGGGCATTCTCTGGCGTAAATTACCCACATTCTTCAAACTGTCAATCCACCTGGGCCTGATTTTTTCAGTAGGCTCTGGTCCAGGGGCAATGAGCCTGGCTGATGGTATGATAGACTCGTCGTTATGAAAGGGACAAACCGTGGCTAAAGCCCAGAGAATCGCGATTTTTCCAGGAACTTTCGATCCAATCACCCGGGGCCATCTGGATGTTATTCAACGCGGATGCCGACTTTTCGACCAGGTTATTGTTGCCATCGGCAGGAATCCCGACAAAGCGCAATTGTTTCCCGTCGAAGACCGACTGGCAATGATTCGCGGTCTGCTGGCAAAAATGCCCAATACCACGGTGGAAGCCTACAGTGGTCTTACGGTCGAATTGGTACGGCGCCGACGGGCGGTTGCCATACTCCGCGGACTGCGGAACATGACGGATCTGGAATACGAGTTCCAACTGGCTCTGACCAACCGGGCCGTCGCCGATGTGGACACCGTTTTCATCATGACCAACGAAAGGTTTGGCTTTACCTCCAGCAGTTTAATCCGGCAGATTGCGGCATTCGGCGGCGACTTGGAAAGTCTTGCCGGTTTGCTGCCGCAGGTGGTGATAAAAAAGCTTCGCATCTACCGAGATCGTAAACTCGGGCCGTTTGCCCAGGCTCCGGTGGAACCGCTGCGTTAAGCGCCTGTGGTTTTGTGTTGCGGGCGCTGTGGGTGCGGCCAGTCGAGGTGAAAAAACTCCCCGCGCGGGGCGTCAAGGCGCTCATACGTGTGCGCACCGAAATAGTCACGTTGGGCTTGAATTAAATTCGCCGGCGAAACAGCGGCCCGGTAGCCATCATAATAGGCCAGCGCCGATAAAAACGCCGGCGCGGAAATGCCCTGTTGTATGGCCAGAGAAGCAACTTGTCGCCATTGTCGCTGGCCGTTGGCCAGAGCTTTTTTGAAGTACGGATCCAGCATCAGGTTGGTCAGGGCCGGATTGCTGCCATACGCCTGCGTAATTTTCTGCAGGAACCTGGCGCGAATAATGCAGCCTCCACGCCAGATGCTGGCAATGGTGCCAAAATCCAATGTCCAATGGTATTCCTCCTGGGCCTGCCGCATCAATTGAAAGCCTTGCGCATAGGCACAGATTTTGGAACAGTAAAGCGCCTGTCGTATCGCTTCAATCATGGCCGTTTTGCCGCGCACGCGGCCCGGCTTGCCACCTTTAAGCTCTCTGGCCGCGGCCAGGCGTTCTTCCTTCAGGGCGCTCATGCAGCGGGCAAAGACCGCTTCCGCGATGGAATTGGCCGGCACGCCCATATCCAAAGCACTGCCCGCAGTCCACTTTCCGGTTCCCTTCTGCCCAGCCGCATCCAGCACCATATCCACGAGAAACTTCCGCGGCTTGACCGGATCGCGCTGGCGCAGAATATCGGCGGTAATTTCAATGAGGTACGAATCCAAATCGCCTTGATTCCACTGGTGAAAAATCGCGCTAAGTTCGGTGGGATTGAGTCTCAATAAATGCTTGAGCAGATAATATGCTTCGCTGATCAGTTGCATATCCACATACTCGATGCCGTTGTGCACCATTTTGACGTAATGGCCTGCGCCATTCGGCCCCAGGTAAGCTGTGCAGGGTACCCCGCCGGTGACCGGTTTACCTGGAGCCGCACCCCGAATCGGCTGGCCGGTTTTCGGATCCACCTTGGCGGCAATGGCCCGCCAGATCGGTTCCAGGTGTTGCCATGCCGCCGGATCGCCGCCGGGCATCAGTGATGGCCCAAAACGCGCGCCGAGCTCTCCGCCGGAAACACCTGATCCAAAAAATTTAAGCTGCGCGGCATATTGCTTCTCGCGGCGGATGGTATCGGTCCAAAGGCTGTTGCCGGCGTCAATGACCAGATCATCATTCTCCAAGCCCGCCGCCAGAAGTTGCCCTACTACGGTATCAACGGCCGGGCCGGCTTTCACCAAAATAATGATCACCCGCGGTTTTTTAATCGCGGCGATGAATTGCGGTAAGGTTTCGCAGCCGGTGAGTTGGCCCGGAGTGGATGGGTTTTCTCGAATGAATTCCTGCATCACCGCGGTGGTGCGGTTAAAGACGGCGATATTAAAACCATGGTCAGCGATGTTCAGGGCCAGATTTTTGCCCATGACGGCCAGGCCAATTAAGCCGACATCCGCGGGTTTGATGGTGTCACCCATAATAGTTGTGTGCTCCAGAAAAATGAGGCTCGATACTTCATGGCGGATATGCTACTGCGGATGAAGGCGATCGGCCAGCATGGCGGCTCGCCGCAGCGGATCACCAGCGAATCCTCCCCCCTTGCTGGACGTAGCGGCCCTTAGCGGTTAAATATATCCGGCCGTAATCGTAGAACTGGCTTGGCTGGTCGGTGGAAGTCGGCTCCATTGGGTCCCGCCAAGAACCCAAGTGTGCGGTGGGACGTAATAACACCACCGGGCTAAAGGCCCGGGTCAGCCGCGGCTTGGACCTACGGAGTTGTCTCTCGTGAAGCAATTGTTCCGCTTGCATCGTGGCATCCGCGCTGCGGCGCTCCTTGGTATTACCGTTTTCATTCTAACTGGCAGTGGCTGTATTGATCTGACGGGTCTGCCCAATGACCCGGTGGCGCAAACGGTAAAGCCCGGTAATGCCCACCTGTATAAATATCCCGGTCATTTGTATGCGATGCGTGGATTCTTGGGCATCTTTTCCACCGGCATGGACCTTTTAGTCAACAAGCTTAACCGGCGGCATATTGTGGCCTCCGCGGCAGTGGCCGATGAGGCACGCTATCAGCTGCGAGAATTTTTGATCCGCCAATCGATTGCCGGCCACCTCACCGGGCCTTTGATTTTGGTGGGACACTCGTGGGGAGCCGACGACCAGGTTCGCATTGCCCGGGCCTTGGGGCGTGCTGGCATCAAAGTGAACCTGCTGCTGCTGATTGATCCGGTGACACCGCCGCCCGTTCCGGTCAATGTCATCCGCTGCGTGGATATTTACAAGAGTCATCCCCTCACGGACTGGATGCCGGTATGGCGTGGCGTTGCCGACGATGCTCGCAATCCGGCGGTGACGAATTTAACCGTGATCAATTTGCGAACCGCCAAGGTTGACTTTGACACCTCTGTGGTCAATCACATCAATATCAGTGCGGTACCGGGGGTGCAAAAAATGATGATGCATTATATTTTAGATACTCTTGAGCGCGCAGCGGGCCGTCCCGGCCGGGCGTGTGCAACCACCTTGCCGCGTTTGGCTCCTCCGCCGTCCACGCAAGGATTGACCGGCGCGGCCGGTGGATCCGTCACTGGGATCATGACCAAATCCGCATCCGGTGTTACAATCAGAAAGTAAAAGTGTGTCTGTCGGCGTCGAGAGACACCGCTTTTTGCGGCTTCTGCCTGAAACGAGCTATCTGTTGCGCCTGATTGTGTCCATGACCACTTTCGTGTGTGCCTGTGTCCTGGCGGTTTACTGGGGCACCGTGGCGGTAAAAGCCCGGCGGTTGGCGCGAAAAATAGGCAAAGATCCCAATGTGATCCCCCGTGAAAAGATCGGCAGATGGATGCGAATTATCTGGGCTCCCACCATTGCGGCCTGGTGTGTGCAGCCTTGGCTGATTGCTTTTGGTGTGGGTCACCGAACTTTTTGGCTACGCCGATTATTGAAGCCGGCTGATCCAGCCGTGGCTCTGGCGGCGCTCATCGGCATGCTGCTGGCCGTTGTGGCGTTGGTTTTAACCATCATTTGCTGGCGGCGCATGGGCCTGTCCTGGCGTATTGGCATCGATCCCGCTGAACGCACCGAATTGATTGTCCAGGGGCCGTATCGCCTGGTTCGGCATCCCATTTATGCGCTGTCCATTTTACTGATGCTCGGCGTGGTGCTGGCCATCCCGACACCTCTGATGCTGGTGACCGCCGGTATTCATATTATCATGCTGCAAATTGAGGCCCGGCGCGAGGAAACGCACCTGCTGAAGATTCATGGGTCGCAGTATGGCCGCTACAAGGAAGCGGTAGGGCGGTTTATCCCTCGATTTCGGGTACAGTAGTGGTTGTGAGATCAGTCGGCGTCGGGGCAGGGTATCCCTGAGAGCCGCTGGTGCGGCAGATGATGGAACCGCGTGTCTGTAGATAATACAATTGAATCACGGCTTGAACTGACCCCATCGGGCCCGCTTTCAGGGCCGATTGAGCTTAACGCGTTTCAACTTTTAATGCGCGACTGGACCCAGTTGGGGCCATATAACGCGGCTCAGGCACTGTGCGTCGCCGGCTTGCCGGATTCGTCGCGTTGGGAAACTTCCATTCAGGAGGTTATTTCCGCCCTTGGGCTGGGGTGCCCACGGGTGGAAGGTACGCGGGCTTTTTTTTATCCGATCCAGCCCATTCACGTTCCAGTCATCGCCGATGCCAACCTTGAATCGCTGGCCGGTCAACAGATGAATCTGCCGTTTGCCGAGGGTGATTTTCCGATTCGCTTTTTTATTATCACTGCAGTGGACCGCCATTGGTTGCTGGCGGTGTATAATCATTGGATCGCCGACAGTTTCGCGATGCGCTCCGTTATACGTAATGTTTTTCACCGGTATTGCGATTCTCGTGCGCCCTTGGCCCCACTTACGCTGGCGGCACCCGGCTTCCGCAGTCTATTTGGACGCTATCTGGGCCGATTTCCGCTGCTCACGAGAATCCGCATGAGTTCGGCGAATTCTCTGCGGCACCTGCAAGCGTATCGGCTGAACATGGTGGACCCGCTGGATTTCCATTCCGTGGTGTCTCTGCGCCAATTGCCGGAGGGCTTGGTGGAAGATTTGCGGCATCAGGCCCGGATCTTGCACTGCACCGTGCATGATTTATTTTTGACAGCGCTGGCCTGGGCCTGCGGCCGGCTGACAGCGGCCGATCGCTATCGTCCACGGAGACGACACAGTCGTACGAAAATCGCCTTGGGAACGATTGTCGATATTCGACATTGCGCCAGTCGCCCCTTGACGGATGTCTTTGGCCTGTACCTGAGTTGTTGCACGATGGTGGTGGACAAGCCGGAAACGCGCCGACTCCATGAGTTGGTGCGATCCATCGGCAGTCATTCCCGCTGGATTAAACAGTCTAACCAGGCAGTACGCCGCTTTGGCACGCTTAAGACCGCCCATATCTGGTATCGTCTGCTTGGCGATCCTCTGCATCAGGCGGGTTTTTTTCAGAAGGCCAGTCCCACGATCGCCGGTATCTCCAACGTGAACCTTACCGGTGATTGGATGGACCAGAACCAGGCCCTCGCCACCGTCGGCCCGAAGGTCCTGGACTACATCCGCATTTCCCCCACCGGGCCACTGCTGCCGATGGTCTTTACACTGACCACCATCGGCCGGCGGCTCTCATTAAGCGTGACCTATCGGACCACGGCGCTCAAGCAGGAGGCGCTCGACACGGTGATTTCCGATTTTATCGCGGCCCTCATGGAGTTAGCGCGATGAGGCTGCGTGGGTCTTCTATCCGCACGGCTGTTGGCCGCGTGAGTCGCCAGGTGTTGCGGCCGGTTGCTGAAACTCTCTTTCCTCCCAACTGCTGGTTGACCCATCGCCCGACAACCTGGAATGAAGGTGGCCTGAGCCTGTCGGTCCGTGCGAGTATCGCTGCGGCCTTGGCTCGGCCCTATTGCGGGCGCTGCGGTGCTACTCAGGGACCATGGTCATTCTCATACGCCGGTTGTCAGCGCTGTTCCCACCGCAACTTGGGTACCGTCGCTGTAGCCCGTGCCGGCACCTTGGAGCCGCCATTCTCCCCGCTTTTGTATCGGCTTAAATTCGGCCGGCACTGGCAGATCGCTCCGTTGTTGGCGATTCCGTTGTGGCAGGCAATGCAGCGCCAAATGAAGCAGTGCGACTTGGCCCTGGACGCCATTATCCCCATTCCTTTGCACTGGATGCGCAATTTCACGCGTGGCTTTAATCAGGCGGAAGAACTGGGCTGGCAACTGAGCCGACTATCCGGTGTGCCCATGTATCGCGCTCTTTGTCGAATTCGCCAAACTACACCGCAGGCCCGAACCAGTTCCGTCAGCGGCCGGCGGGAAAATTTGCGCGGGGCATTTGTGGTGCGCCGCGGCTACGGCTTTCAGGGGGCCACAGTCTGGCTGATCGACGATATATGCACCACCGGGTCGACGCTGCATGCCGCAGCCTCGGCCTTGGCGCGGTTGCCGGCCCATGAGCGTCCGGCGCAAATCTGCGCCGCTGTCGTTGCTGTTACCGACCATACTCCGCCGCCGCTGAAGCAGTAAAGTGTTTTATGCCGCCAAGAATTCAACCACTGCCGATTGATCCATATCTGGCAGAAATTATCGCGGTGCTGCGCTCCCATGGGGCGCTGGTGCTCGTAGCCGAGCCGGGGGCCGGCAAAACCACGCGGGTGCCGCCAGCCATTATTCAGGCTGGTTTACTGCCCGCTGGTTCGGCCAAACTGGTGTTGCTGCAGCCCCGGCGGGTGGCCGCGCGGGCGATTGCTGGGCGGATCGCACAAGAGAATCAGTGGCAGGTGGGGCAACAGGTGGGTTATCAGATGCGGCTGGAAAGTAACCTCCGTCCGCATACGCCCCTACGTGTATTAACCGAAGGGGTGTTGACGCGACAACTGCTGGACAATCCATTTCTGGATGGTATTGGCCTGGTGGTTCTCGATGAATTTCATCAGCGCAGCGTGCATGCGGATTTGGCTTTGGCGATGTTGCGGCAGATTCAGCAAACCGTTCGTCCGGACCTGCGGATTGTGGTGATGTCCGCAACGATGGCGGTCGAGCCTGTGGCGGCATTTTTGGGGAATTGCCCAATCATGCATATTCCGGGCAGAACCTTTCCGGTCAAAATAAGCCATCAGCCACCTGGGGATGTGCCGTTGGAAGCTCATCTGGTAAACGTGATTGAACAGACGCTTGAACGGGGTGTTGCTCCGCCAGCGGCGTCAGGCTCGGAGGCCCCGGAAGACCCGGGCGATATTCTGGTGTTCCTGCCCGGAGTGGGAGAAATTCAGCGTTGTAAAACAGCGCTCGCTCCAGCGGCCAAACGTTGGAATCTGCTGCTGCTTGCGCTTCATGGTTCGATGTCCATGGACGAACAGGTGCGTGTCCTCCAGCGGGCCGACCGACGGAAAGTGATTCTGGCCACAAATATTGCCGAGACCTCTCTGACCATTGATGGTGTGCGAACGGTGGTTGACTCTGGTCTGATGCGCCAGGCGGGGTACGACGCCCACCGGGGTATGGATAGGTTGGAAACAATGCGTATCAGTGCGGCTTCCGCGCAGCAACGCGCGGGCCGGGCCGGCCGCACTGCTGCCGGAAATTGTGTCCGTTTGTGGTCGTTACGCGAAGAACGCGGCCTGGCGGAGTTTGATGTGCCGGAAATACAACGCATTGATTTAAGCTCCACGTTGCTCTCTGTGTACCTGTGGGATTCTTCTGATCCGGATCATTTTGCATGGTTTGAAAAACCCTCCGAATCAGCACTGGCAGGAGCACGGCGGCATTTGGCAATGCTGGGGGCGTTGGCCACTCCACCGGAGCGGGGACTTTCCGCTCTGGGGCGCACGTTGGCGCAATTGCCGGTGCATCCGCGGCTGGCAAGGATGCTGATCGCGGCTGGACCACTGGGTCTATGGGGCCATGCAAGTTTGCTGGCGGCTCTAATTTCGGAGAAAGATATTCTCACCTCGCAGCAAGCTGGGGCGGTAGCGAAGGTTTCCGCGGAATCGGATGTGCTGCGCCGGATGGAGATCTTTGAGCAAATCCACGGCGATGGATTGACAGGCCACGGGCCATGGACTGGGGTAGATATGGCGGCCGTGGCCCATGTGGAGCGGGTACGTGAAGACATCTTGCGGATGGGCCAGTCCCTTATCTGGAAGGATGCATCGGACCGACCACAGACCGACATCGTCGGGGCAAATCGCGGGCAGTCGCTTCTGAAATTGCTACTGGCCGCGTACCCGGATCGGGTATGTCGCCGGCGCAGTGACGATCATCAGCGGGCGCTGATGGTGGGTGGCGGAGGCGTGCGGTTGGCCGTGGGCAGTTCGGTCCAGCATCCGGAATTTTTCCTGGCCATCGATATTCAGAATGATCCGCGAAGCTCTCGCGGCGAAGCGGTCGTAGTCTGGGCCAGCGGCATTGACTCGGCGTGGTTGATGGAAATGTTTCCGCAGGCCGTAAAGCAGACCCAGACGGTGGAGTGGGATTCCACCGAGCAACGCGTGGTGGCATTGCGGCGTTGGGTCTATCACGATTTGATCTTGCGGGAGAATCAGACCGGCGCACCCGATCCCGTGGTTGCCGCAGGCCTGCTGGCGGAGAAGGCGCAACCACATCTGCGGGAAATTATGACTGCGGATGGAGGCGCACGAGGGCTTCTGGCCCGTTTGGCGTTTTTGCGTCAGGCCATGCCGGAATTGCAGGTTCCGCAGATGACACCGGAGCTTATCGCCCACATTCTCATTCCGGCCTGCGCGGCCAGGCGCAGCATGGCCGAATTGCGGGCCCAAAACTGGCGGGACTTGATCTGGAATGCGCTTTCGTATCCGGTGCGACGGGCTTTGGATCTGCACGCGCCGCAAACCATCACCTTACCCAGTGGTCGTGTGGCCACCCTGGATTACACGGCGGAGGGCCTGCCCACGCTGTCTGTGCGGGTACAGGAAATGTTTGGTTGTGCCCAAACGCCGCGAATTGCCTCTGGCCGGGTTGCGGTGCAACTGCAATTGCTGGGCCCAAATTACCGTCCCGTCCAGATCACCAGTGACTTGGCCAGTTTCTGGAAGCAAGGCTACTTTCTGGTGCGCAAAGACCTGCGGGCCCGTTATCCCAAGCACGCGTGGCCGGAAGATCCCGCCACCGCCCGACCACCGATGGCGGGGCGGGGCCGCGTGACACGGTGAATCAAGGCGGTTTTGAGCATATCATGGTTATAGAGTTGTCAGTGGGTCGTCCATCATCAGGAGTAGTTGATTATGCAAGCATGGCTTTTGGAAAAACTCGGTTCGCTTGAAAATATGCATCTCGGTGAAGTAGCCGAGCCCATGCCAGGCCCACGGGATGTGGTGATGGAAATGGCTTTTGCCGCGCTAAACCCCGCGGATCGCTATTTGGCCCTGGGGCAGTATCCGGCTCGACCGGAGTTGCCGCATATTCTCGGCCGCGACGGTGTGGGGCGCATTGTCAGCGTCGGGACGGATGTTAAAAACTGGGAACCCGGCGACCAGGCATTGATTCTGCGGGGACCGGTGGGGG
>JABEVA010000332.1 GCA_013044065.1 Phycisphaerae bacterium | reverse complement strand
TCTCTCGCTCCGCGACTGGGTTATCCACGCATCCAGGCAGCCGATCGCGATTCAGTGGCCCGCCAAGGCCCGGCCAAATTCTTAACTGAAAAAAATTCTACCACGCCGCCAGTCTACCATGCAAGCAAAAAGACTCAAGATTTCCTATAACACACCAATAATAAGTGCTAAGTGCCAATCTATAATAGACTTATGAAATAAAAAAATTTCATTTTTACGCCATTTCCAGACGGAATCGGCAGCCTTTTCGCCCCGCACCAGGCAAAATTTTCCCCGCACGTCCCACCATCACACCACCGGAAGAAAAAACACCCGCCGCGAAAACATGGAGCCAGGTGCCCTTACGCAAAACATCAACGTAACCGTTCACGGACAAGAAACGTTAAAAAAAATAAGGCTTTTTATGTTGTCAGCATTCTGCTGGGACAACAGTTGGGGGAATCTCGATCGGTTGGGGCCGGTGCCAAGTGGGGCCGGGGTCGGCCCGGCGCGCCGAAGGCCGCCCGCCGCCCCGGCTCTTTGGGCTGGACCCAGCCGACGGGGTCGTCAACCGTGGCGTGAGCAGGCTGGCAGGGAAGAGAGTTGCAAGTCGCCACCGCGGCGATGGAGCGGTCCTAAAAGAGTACAGACATCTTATACAATCAATATGTGTGATGGTAGCCCGTTCGCACCAAGCTTTTTCCGGGGAGAATTTTGGGCAGTTGGTGCCGATTATCGTGATGGGATGGGCGGTGGTCGGCCTCCATCGTCCGTGGAATCCCTGCGCCGTGCCAACGTGCCAGCCGCGAAGCCACCGTCTCGCTTATTCCCCAACCAGGCCAAACCCATGTCGGCTTATTTGACGAAACCGCTCCCAGGCCGTACGCTAACGCCGTGGGTTTTGCCGTTGTTTCAGGAGCAATCGAAATGCCTAAACCTCGTCGTCGTCGAAAAATTGGTAGTAAGAAGCGCCACGCCAAGTGGAAGGCTCGGCACCACGTTCAATGATCGCCGTCGCGGTTGGGTCTTCTCATTCCATCTTCATTGCTCCAACGAAGAACCTTGGGTAATGGTGCGTTTGGCCATGGTCCGAATGCGATTGATCGCCGCCAGATACGCCTTAGCTGAAGCTTCAAGAATATCCGTGCTAAAGCCCCGTCCACGAACCTTACGGCCATTGTGCGTAAGCTCAACCATCACTTCGCCTTGGGCTTCGCGTCCACCGGTAATGCTGCGCACCTGATAAGATTCCAGCCGCGCGGTAATGCCCGTGATACGCTGGATGACGGCGAACATGGCGTCAATCGGGCCGTCGCCCGTCGCCGCATCGGTTATTGCGACATCTGCAGAATCGATCAGCGTAACCGTCGCAGTGGCTACACCCCGGCTGCTGGCCATCACCTGCAAATTCTGGAGGCGAAACAGCGGTGAAGATGTTTCCAATTGTTCCTCGACCAAGGCTTCCAGATCTTCATCGTAGATTTCCTTTTTCTTGTCGCAAAGAACTTTGAAGCGTTCGAACGCCACATCCAAAGCCGCCTCGTCAAGCTTCAAATCCAATTCCTCCAGGCGCTGCCGAAAAGCGTGGCGTCCGGAATGTTTACCCAGCACCAACCGATTCTGAATCAATCCCACATCCGCCGGAGACATAATCTCATACGTGCTGCGTTCCTTGAGCACGCCGTCTTGATGAATCCCGGCCTCGTGGGCGAAGGCATTTTCTCCGACAATGGCCTTGTTGCGCTGTACCTGCAAACCGGTGAGGGAACTGACCATGCGCGAGCAGGGCACAAGCTTACGGGTGTTAATTCCCGTTTCGTACGGAAAGTCCGCCTGCCGGGTACGCATGGCCATGACAATTTCCTCCAGTGCCGCGTTGCCGGCACGCTCCCCGATTCCATTGATGGTGCATTCCACCTGCCGCGCCCCACCCGCAACGGCCGCCAGGGAATTGGCCACGGCCAAACCCAGGTCGTTGTGGCAATGGGCACTGAAGATAACCTTGTCGGCACCGGGCACATGCCCGATAAGGTACTCAAACATGGCCTGATATTCCGCCGGAAAAGCATAGCCCACCGTGTCCGGGCAATTGATGGTGGTGGCCCCGGCTTCAATGGCGGCGCTGACAACTTCCGCCAGAAAATCAAGCTCGGTGCGGCTGGCATCCTCCGGCGAAAATTCCACATCCTCCACATAGCTTCGCGCTAATTTCACGTTCTCCACCGTCAAACGGATAATTTCGTCCTTGGCCTTTTTCAGTTTGAATTCGCGATGTATTTTACTGGTCGCACAGAACACATGAATCCGGCCATGCGCCGCATGCCGTACCGCTTCGCCGGCGCGGCGAACATCCCTTTCCGTGCATCGGGCCAAACCAGCCACCGTGGACCGGCCGATCTCCTTGGAAATCGCCGCCACGGCCTCAAAATCACCCGGACTCGTAATCGGAAACCCCGCCTCTATAACATCCACACCAAGCTGCTCCAGCGAGCGGGCAATTTCCAACTTTTCGTGCAAATTCAGCGAAGCCCCCGGCGATTGCTCGCCATCACGCAACGTCGTGTCAAAAATACGAATGCGGGCCAAGCTTGACGTGGTCTCCGCGGTCTGGGACGATGGATTTACAGGAGCGGTCATGGTTGGTTACCTCAAAAAAAGCCACCGAAAAGACTGTGCATAAATCAGGCCATAAAAAAACCCCGCGAGGATCGCTCGCAGGGTCAGAAAGCATATTGCCGACTATACCACCCTACCAGCGCCCAGGCCAAAGGCCGGCCAGCCCCAGATGTAGCAGGGTAAGCGACAAAATCGGGTCCGTATTGGCTATTCCAAACTTCATACCCCTTATTCTACACCAGCTTTGCTATCCTGTCAATTCAAAAAACGCCGCCAAAATTCGGGCGGCCCGACAGGCGGCACCCGGCCCATAATCCGGCCCCTGATCCCGGTCCCTTAATCCTAGCCCTTATCGAAACGCCGCTGCACCGAAACTTCCGGCAGCCAACCGCAGTGAGTCCCAGGGCGAAATCATATAAAATAATGGCCATTACTAATACGACAATATTCGCATTTGCGGCATTGACACGATGACCTTGCGTATGGTATGACATCGGC
>JABEVA010000331.1 GCA_013044065.1 Phycisphaerae bacterium | reverse complement strand
CGAGCCGCCCACGCCACGCCTCGCTCCTCAAGACCGCCGCCGGCCGGCCCGCGACGCCCCGCCGGACGGGAAAAGCAAAAAGCTGTTCTGCAGAGCTGATCATATCAGAAAACAGTTGCCTTTCGTTATTTTTTCGATATGCTTGGGGCATGAGCGGCATCCAGCAATTCATCGATTCCCAGCTTGCCAGAGGCCGGGGCTACTTTACCAAGCCGGCCGCCTTGGCGGAGCTTGGGCTTTCACTACAAGCGTTTCAGGCGGCCATCGCGCGCCTGACGAGGAAAGGCGCGCTTGTGTCGCCCCGGAGGGGATTCTACCTGATTCTCAGGCCGGAGGATCGTCCGCTCGGTGCCCCAGATCCCGCTCGTTGGATTGATCCCCTGATGGGCTATCTGGGGCTGGATTACCGAATCTCATTGCTTCGTGCGGCTGCTTTCCACGGATCGACCCATCAGGCAGCGATGGTTTTCAGGTGGTCGCACCTCGCCAGCTACCGAAGATTGAAATCGGACGGCAACGGATTGAGTTTGTGTACCAGACATCTGCCGCTTTTGCCAAAGCGAACCGCCCCGAATGGCTAGGACAACTCAAAACGGAAGCCGGATACAATACAGGCGTTCATGCGGTGCGGCCGGATCCATGCGCGGGCATGGTGTTTTCCAGCGTTGGAAAGCGGCCCGGCTGCCACCGGTCACCTAAAAAGGAGTATGACATGCAGCGATTGCGAATACCGGTGGTGGTGCTGCTGGCGGTGGCCACCTGGTTTTTTGTGGGTGCATTGCGATTGCACGCAGCCCCCAGCGCCGCTGCCAGGCATCGGAAGCTTTCGGTTTATTCCTTCACCATGAAATCGCTGGGCGGAAAAACAGTACACCTAAGCCAATATCGCGGCAAGGTTATTTTCCTGGTCAACACCGCCAGCAAGTGCGGCTTCACGCCGCAGTATGCCGGGTTGGAAAAACTGTACAAAACCTATGCTGGCCAGGGGCTGGTGATCTTGGGCTTTCCCTCGAACGATTTCGGCCATCAAGAACCGGGTACGGCTAAACAGATCAGCACCTTCTGCACCGTGCATTATGGGGTGACATTTCCCATGTTTGCCAAAATTGATGTCAAGGGGCCGCACCAATGCGCCTTGTACCGCTATCTGACCTGGCGAAACACCGATCCGCAATTTGCGGGTGTGGTGCGCTGGAATTTTGAAAAATTTCTGATTTCCCGCAAGGGCCGCATCGTGGCCCGGTTCCGTTCGGCAGTGAAGCCGGAATCGGCCATCGTGGTCGCCGCGATCAAAAAGCAATTGGCGAAGTAGACGGGGTGTGGTGCGATCCCTCACTCAAGTTGCGGTCCGACAACCGAGCCGTTGGGCTACGTAGTGGACACGCAGCTTTTCCGCAGGATAAGAAAAGGAAGATGTAATGATGGGCACATCCCGGATTACAAAGGTGGTCCAGAGGTTATCTTCTCAAGATGCTCATGTCCGTAAGCAGGCACTGCAACTGCTGAAGGATTGGAGACGCGATGGGTTGAGTTTTGAGGAGGGTTGTCAGGCAATTGAAGCCGCCGCTGGAGATTGGCCGGAGGACGACCAAGGAGATTGTTCCCAGGCCTTGGTAGCCGCAGCGTTGAGCCACTTCAACCATGGGTACGACAACTTGCTTGTAAATTTTTTTTCACGCATCAGCGCTAACGCCCGTTGGGAAATCGTGCATGCCCTGGTCGGGAGGGGCGACGAGCCAGCGGCGCGGACCTACCTTAGGCTTGTTGACAGCTACTTCGCAGCGGGAATTCTTCCATCAACACCGCTGGCCGGGTTCGCTAAATCCGAACAAGCCAGCACCTTGCTGCTGCCCGCGCTGTTACAGCGAGCGGGTGCCGATCTGGTCGGCTACGACATGCACTTGTTTGCGCTTCACGCGGCCCAAGCGGGTTGGGCGTCTAGGATAATTTTGTCACGTTCCTCAGGTTCGATTCTGGAGGCCTATCACCGTCTCCGCGAACGGATGCGCCGAATCGAGCAACCGATGATTGGCGACTGGATATGGAACGACGATTACCTTGATGACCGGGCGCACGCATCCCTGCTGTTGGACTTTATGTCCTTCCTGACAGGAGACGCGGTGGTCGAGGCCCTGGAGGGCGCTCTTGCCAGCTACGATCCGCGCTTACAGCACTTTGCTGTGCTAAGTATGGTCCGGCAAGATAGGGTCGTGGACACAAAAGTGCTCGAGGCAGTCGCCGCGAGTTCGGAGGTACGTAACTATCTGTACGACGGTTTGGCTTCACTCCACAGGCTCGAACTCTTCCCAGCACGCTTTGCCACCCAGGAAGCGTTCGCGGAATCGGATATGGTTAACTGGCTGATTTTTCCGACGGAGCTGGAGAGATCCCCGCACGAAATAGAGTTGATGAATACGTTCGATAATGACAACGCATCCCTACGGTATTACCTTTTCCGATTTCGAACTCACGAGCCACACTGGGCCGCCAAGAGCGGGTGGATGGCAGGCTTGTCGGGACCGTTCGAAGTTGCTGCTATGCCTACAACAAACGCCGGTGGATCAACGTTCAGCACTTTTACGGTGTGGGACGAGAAAAGCCCGTTTGAACATTTTCGGGAGATAACAGAGCTGATCGGAAAGCCGAAGACCTGAGATCGCAGAATGAACAATGAAAGTAAGGCGGCAAAACGGCTCGCGAACGACGGGCTACCTAGGGAAGATAAACGCGCTTTAGCTATAGGGGCCTTCGCGCCGCCGTCGGATGTGTATCGCCGACGATGAAGCACGACCGACCATGGCGCAAGCGCCTCGTCCACAGGCCGGAAACGTGCTGCGCTAAAACCGGACGCTTTCCCGCCGGAACCATTCCCGGTTAGCAACCCTGTCGCGATCGCGCCCCAAAGGCAACCATTTCAAAAAATAATGGCCAGGGTTAGCCTAACTTCCCCCTTGGATTCTGAGAAAATACCAAAAAGACCGTAAAATTGCATTTTTTTATTTAAAGTGTAGCAAGTACTTATCCGATAATAGATTTG
>JABEVA010000330.1 GCA_013044065.1 Phycisphaerae bacterium | reverse complement strand
CAGCGGCCAAAAGAACCAGCCGGAAAGCGTGAAGTTATTTTTTCCGGTCCCGTAGTCGAAAGACTCTCAGGTATCGTCCTCGGGCGGTTTATCGCCCAGGCGCTTTCCCGCAAGTTTCCATGCATCTACATACTTAGTTTTGCTGGATTTTCCCGGTGGATATCCCAGCAACACCGATCGCACCGTCAAAATCAGGGATATGGTAAGCAAGACGCAGAGCACTACCAAAGCCATGAGCAGGCCAGCCCGAGCAAGGTCTAACACCGCCGGCCGAGGTCCGGAGGTTGAGGTGGTTGATGGCGCATGGGTCAATGGTGACCAAACGGCGGGGGCCGTGGCCGGCGCGGCCGACGGGGTCAGCAGGGGATCAACCGCCTGCATCCACAGAATCACAATAGCCACCACTGTGGCCACGGAAATCAGGCTCCAGATAAGGGAACGGTAGGACATGGCATCCCGCAATTATAACTTCCAGGCGGTTTTGGCGCGGGGATTAAAGTGATGTGCTTGATCCATCTGTTGTAGATATTGCTTTTCCGCCTCGGTCAACTCTTCGGGCAATTGAATGACAATGCGACACAACTGATCGCCGGCCGGGCCGTTTCGTGTCGGGACACCACGTCCCTTCAGGCGCAGTTTCATACCTCCCACAATACCCGCTGGGACGCGCATTTCCAGTGGACCATCAATAGTGGGCACCCGAATCGTGGTACCGGAAGCGGCCTCGCCGGCGGAAATTGGCACATCTAAAATGATATCCTGACCCACGAGCACAAAGTAGGGATGAGCAGCCACATGAATGCTGATGATTAAATCGCCGCGGCTGCGCCCACCCATCGCCGGTTGGCCCCGTCCACGTACGCGAACCTTGGACCCTTCGTGAACCCCGGGTGGAATCTTCACCGCGATGGTCTCGGAATGTGCGCGATTGACCGTATCGAGGCGTAAATCCAGGGTGGTACCTTTGATCGCCGCTTCAAAGCTCAACATGACTTCATGGGTGATATCCGCTGTGGCCGGGGCCTCCGGTGCTTCGGCAAAGCCGCCGGAAGCATACGGATTGCGGCTGCCGCGGCTTCTGCGGTTGCCGACGAAGCTTTCAAATATGTCATGAAGATCCACCTCGCCAAAGTCTACCGTTGCCCCACCAGGTGTTTGCGTAGCATAACGGAATCCACCCTGCCGACGACCGGAAGCCGCGGCTGCGGCCGCGGCTTCCGCTGCCGCACTGCTGCTGACTCCCGCGTGGCCGAACTGATCATAAGCCTGCCGTTTCTTGCTATCCGTGAGAATGTCATAGGCTTCCTGCACCTCTTTGAAACGGCGCTCCGCAGAGGGATCGTTGCGATTGACATCGGGATGATATTTGCGGGCCAGTTTGCGGTAGGCCTTTTTTAGGTCTTCAGCACCGGCGGTTTTGGAAACGCCCAGCACTTCGTACAGATCTCGTTTTGTTTCAGCCATATTATTTCAACCTGCAATAACCAACCAACTTCCTTGCACTGTGGATATTATACAAATGAGACCGCTCCTTAGCGCACGGCGCTACGCAATGATGGAATCCTCCAATTGAGGGCGTGGATGAACCACGATGGCTCTGGGTTCGGTGGGGCATGTGTTTTCGCACAGGCCGCAGCCAATGCACCGATCCAATTTCACCAGCACCTTGCCACTCGATGAACTGATCACCAGGGCGTTAATGTCCGCCGGACAAGCTTCGAGGCAGAGGCGGCAATCTTCGCCGGAACTGCGCAGACACTGCTGGTGGTCTACTTCGGCGCGACCGATGCGAATGGCGGACTTATCGACTAAAACCAAGGCTCCGGTAGGGCAGTTTTTCATGCAGGAAAGATCCGCACATACGACGCACGGTGAAATTTCCGGTACGATGTATGGAAAGCCACCAGCTACCATTCCCGCCGGGTCTATTTGTATCGCCTTCACCGGACACACCTCTACGCATTTAGCGCACCGGGAGCAGGCGAATTCAAAATCACCTGCCGACAGCGCTCCCGGTGGACGCAAAATGGCTCTGGGCTGTGGGCTGGTGCTGTAGGAATCGGGCGGCTCTGACGGCACATCGTCATCATCGAAGGCAGCAGGGTGTTGGCCTTGCAGAGCCTGGGCCACCGGTTCCATCCGATGCTCCAAAATGGCGGCCAATGGGCCCACGGCATCACGCATAAGTTTGGTGAAAAACGCCCGTCGATCGGGAACAGGATTGCTTGGAGTTTCCGCCGCAGATTCCAAAGCTTTGCCGGTGGTTTTCGCCGCGGTCAGTGCCGCGCCCTTGGCCTCCGCGTCAGCGATAATGGATGAATCCGATGGAACTGCTGGTGGAATCTCTCCCGGTACGCTCTTGGCGATTTCCGAGAGATCGGTTGGACTCGATGCCGTTGGGATGGATTCATCAGGGTGACTCATCACCATTCATTATATTGCTTTCTTTTGATTTTGACATCCGGCGTTGGTTGTGGCCGAGGCTGACCTGATGAAAACCTCCGCCACTTTTCATCTCCCGACGCAGGGCCTGTTGATTTAGTG
>JABEVA010000329.1 GCA_013044065.1 Phycisphaerae bacterium | reverse complement strand
GTTCCAATACATCACCAACAAATTCAACGATCCGCAGTGGTACGCCCCGCACGGCGCGAGTCTGCAAATCAGCGTTCGCAGTCAACATGCCGGATTGTTGCTGCTCGAATTTGACTACGGCGTTTCCGGCCAAGGCAGTCGCTATACCGCCAAGTTGAACGTCAAAGGCCAGTCAGGCTGGCAGCGGGTCACGCTACCGCCAAGCGATTTCAGCGACGGCGTTGGCAAACCCATGGAAACATGGGGACGCCCTGAGCAATTTAGCATTACCAGCGCAGGGCTTTGGCACGGGCCGGTGCCCGCGTTCCGCAATTTGCAATGGGTTGGCGGCAGGTTTAAACCATAACCATCAATCAAGGTGCATATTTCTCTTAAGGGTTTGTCATGACGTATCACAGCTTACTCCACCGGATTGGCGGTCTTGCCCTGGGCATTGCCTTGACACTTGTTGCGACGATTGCAGCCGGAGCCACGGCCACGACACAACGCGACAGCTTGCCGGCTCTGACGCCCGCGAACGCGCCAAAAACACTCGCTCAATTATGGGCCGGCTACGATCCCATGCGCGAACCACTGCACGTTCAGGTTGAAAAGCAGTGGACGCAGGACGGCATCGTATGCCGCATTGTGCGGTACGAGGTGGGCGTATTTAAAGGCAAGCCGGCAATGATGGCGGCGATCTATGGCTATCCAAAGGGAGAACAACACTTGCCCGGCCTGGTGCAGTGCCACGGCGGCGGTCAGGCGGCGAATCTTAACGCGGTACTGGCGAATGCCGAGCGCGGTTACGCCTGTATATCGCTCAACTGGGATGGCAACCAGATGGGCTTGAATAATGTGGCGTACCACGGCCCCAATACCGATTGGGGGGCCGTTAACCCAACGCAGAACGGTAAATATGGAAATTATTTCTATAGTAACAAACCCAATCCAATGACGATTGACTCCTTTAAGTCGCCACGAAACGATGCATGGTTCCTGCTGTTTATTGCGGCTCGCCGGGCGCTGACCTTTTTACAGCATCAGCCGCAGGTGAACCCGGACAAGCTCGGCATTTACGGGCACTCGATGGGAGCGGTTATTTCTCTGGCGGTGGCCGCGGTAGATTCGCGGGTTAAGGCGTGTGTGCCGACATCGGGCGCGGCCCCGGGGTGTATGTACGGGATTTTCCCCGGTGGCCGCAAAAGAAGCAGCGTCGGGAGAACCTTTGGTGTGGCGGCATACGCACGGCTGGTCAAATGTCCATTGATGCTGGTAAGCCCGGCCAATGATTTTTATGGCACTCCGCTGGGCGTAAGGCGAACCGCCGAACTGGTGCATTCCAGGCATCTGCGTTTTTCGCGAGAAGTGCATCTGAATCATCGTGGACGGGCGCGCAATAAGGTGTGCGTGGCGTTGTGGTTTGATCAGTATCTGAAGGGAACGTTCAAGTTTCCCAAGACACCTGCTGTTAAATTGCAACTCACAACCACCGAACATATTCCGCTGATGACCGTAAGGCCCGACGCTTCCAAGCCCATCGAATCGGTGCGTGTGTGGTACACACAGGATGGGCGTTATACATATCCGCGGTCATCCAACCGTTTTTGGCGTTACGCCAGGGCGGTGGAGAAAAACGGGCAATGGGTCGCACCGCTGCCGCTGTTAAACACCGGGCGTCCGTTGTGGGCGTATGCCAGCGTGCTTTACAGCTTGACGCAAAAAGGGGCTGTCGCGGCTCCCACGCAATTCAATGGAGGGGGCTACGTGAATTTGGCAGCGAAGCCCAAGGCACGCATAATCAGATATGCGGGCCTGTATTACCAGTGGTTTAAGACCGATCATTTTTCGATTGGGTCGCCGCTTCTTGTTGTGCATTCCAGGCAACTCAAGCAGGCCGGGGATGTGGCCACTTTGCACCGCTTGCGGCTGATCGAATCGTTCAAACCGGGGTGGCGGCGGCAGTGGTACAGCTGGTCGGCGCAGTATTGTGATAACGCCGCGCCCAATCCGGGGAATTTTCAATACATCACCAACAAGTTTAATGACGCACAGTGGTACGCCCCGGCGGGCGCAAAGCTGGCATTGATGGTCGGCAGCCAGCAGCCCAACAGTTTGATACTGCAATTTGACGCGTTTACGGCGAAGGTGGTTATCAAAGGGGGCGGGCACTGGCAGACGGTCAAGCTTTCACCGGGCGATTTTCGCAATGGCAGCGGCAAGCCGATGCATAAATGGGGCAGGCCCACGCAGTTTACCATGGCCAACGACGGAACCTGGAAGGGTGAACTGCCGGAATTCCGCAATCTCCGGTGGGTGACCGACAATATGTCCCGGTGAGCACGGCGAGCCTTATCGGCGTTCTTGCGGCATCACCTGACGTGGCAGGCATATTGAACAGCGGATTGATGGGAAGCTTCCATACAGAGCAAGAAAGGAGCGTCTGTTGAACCGAAGGCAATTGTATCATGCTATAACTGCGGTCATGGCAGCTCTGTGGGCCGGGCTTGGACTGTACGGAGGGTCACAAGTATTTGGCGCACCGGCGTCGTACCCTCTGTTTAGCTGGCGGCATGTGCCGACCTACGCGGATCTGGGAAGTTACACCGGCTTTACACCGGCGGAGGCAAAGTTTCTAGCCACCCATTTTTCCGCGTTGTCGATTGAAAAAGGGCAGGGCATGGCGCTGGAGAAACCGGGAAAGCCACCCAATGGCGAAGCAGACTTCCTGCGAACCGCGCGACAGCTTAAAACATTTAATCCCAAAGTGTGTGTTCTGTTTTACTGGAACGCAAGACGTTTTTTTCCGTTTTATCAAGCCGACAAGACGGTTGAAAACGCGTGGATATCTAATAAAACCCGGCATGCGTCCATGGTTCATCATACGCCGTGGGGGTGGGCTATCCGGAATTCATGGTACCGGGGGAAACCGCAGGGAGGGGAATATGTGATGAGCAATCCGGGTTTTCAAAAATGGTGGGTGAATATTGCCGTCGGCATGGCGGCTCACCGCAGTGTGGACGGCATATTCGTTGACGGCACGATTCCCCCGGCAACAAGCAGTCCAAAAACGAAAGCGGCGTGTTTGTCTCTTGTCCAACGCCTCCATGATAAACTCTCAGGGCTGAACAAGCCGAACTTGATTTTACTTAACGGGCTGGAGGATTGCCTGAACAACACCGGCATGGATTAAACTGCTGC
>JABEVA010000328.1 GCA_013044065.1 Phycisphaerae bacterium | reverse complement strand
CCCAAGAGCAATGCCGCCACCACTGCCAGCAAGGCGTTGGCGCTGATGAAGGGTGGCCGACGAATGGGGACGGTTTTGGCCATGGCAACCTTCCATTGACGGGCGTGTTAGGTGTGGCGCGGGCATTGAAGCGCAACCTGCCCGCAGGGCGCGGCTGCAGCGACAGGTCCACCGGCAGTCAGGGATAAGTGGACTGCAGCTATTTTTTAGCTTTGGCGGTTGGCGCGGCGGCCTTGGCAGGAGCGCCTTTGGCCGGAGCGGCTTTGGCTGCGGTTGCCGCGGGCGCGCCTGTACCGGCTGGAGTTGCGGCTACGGTTGCACCTTCAGCAGCTTCCGTCTTCGCCGGCTTCTTACCTGCCGACGCCTTGCGATGGGCCACCTTTACCAAAGCAAACACGGACGATTTTTCCTGGCTCCATTTTTCCTGATCTTCCAGAACGGCAATGCGCTCCGACCGTTTAAGGACGTTGCGGTGGCGTTCCAAGGTGCTTTTTCCACGCAAACTAGGATCCAACGACATGATATATTTCTCCACAGTAAGTAAGGCTCTGGAATCGGATCGACCGAATTCAAACGTCCCTAATATACCCATTTTGGCAGATTTCTCAAATGACCGCAAAACCGCTAACACAACGTGTTCTTGCAGCGCTGCGGTGCCCGCCGCAAATTTTCGGATTCCTGAGTATAATTGAATCGTATGTAACCTGCCGGTAGGCGTTTTTTTTTCCGCGGCCCCAGTGAGTGCCTATGAGCCAAACATTCGATCTGCAAATCACCGTCCTTGGCTCCGGTACCTCCGCCGGTGTTCCCATGATCGGCTGCCATTGTCCAGTATGCTCCAGTGCCGACCCGCGTGATCGCCGCACGCGGTGCAGTGTGGCCATTCGTTATGACCAGCACGAAATTCTTATTGATACGGCTCCCGAACTGCGCCTTCAGGCCGTGGGCAATGCGCTCGATCGTGTGGAGGCTGTCGTGTTTACCCATGGCCATGCCGACCACATCTTCGGCCTCGATGACATCCGCCGCTACAATACTCTGCTCGGGTGCCCCATTGGAGTCTACGCCAATGCCCAAACGCTTGCGGTCTTACAGCGGGCCTTTCCGTATGCATTTAACAAACCTGCGGACAGCGGCGTCTATCGACCGGAACTGGTGCCGCATCTCATCAACGGCCCGTTTGAGCTTGGGGGGCGCAGGTGGATACCCATTCCCCTCCGGCACGGAGCCAGCGATGTGCTTGGCTTTCGTATCGGTAACTTTGCTTATTGCACAGATTGCTCACAAATTCTTCCATCGTCCATGGCCTTACTGCAAAATCTGGATACCCTTATTATTGACGCCCTGCGGCCGCACCCCCACCCGACGCATCTTTCCTTTGCACAGGCGATCACGGTCATTAAAGAACTCAAGCCGCGTCAGGCGTTTCTCACCCATCTTTCCCATGATGTTTTTCATGCCCAAGCCGAAGCCGATTTGCCCGCGCCGATAAAAATATGCTATGATGGCTTGCGGCTTAACGTGCCGTTTTGATTCCGCAGATTTGATGGAAGAATAACGCCCTATGGCCATTCTCGATGAGATTCTTGCCCACAACCGCAGCTTTGTGGAGCACCGCGAATATGAACCGCTGCGCACCGATCGTTTTCCCTCCAAACGCCTGGTCATTTTAACCTGCATGGACACCAGACTGGTGGAACTTTTGCCCCAGGCCATGGGTGTACGTAATGGCGATGTTAAGCTCATCAAGAACGCCGGTGCTATTGTTTCTCATCCGTTTGGCAGTGTCATGCGCAGTATTCTGGTGGCCGTGTATGAGTTGGGTGCCCGAGAAATCGCCGTTGTCGGGCACCATGGTTGCGGCATGGCCGGCTTGAACTGCCAGGGCGTACTGGAAAAGATGCGGCAGCGTGGTGTGAGTGCTCAGGTGTTGGCCACGCTGGAAAATGCCGGCATCAACCTCCAGGCGTGGCTGGCCGGCTTCGACCGCGTGGAAGATGGAGTCCGGCAAAGCGTGGAGATGGTTCGCCGCCACCCGCTCTTGCCGGGCGATGTATGCGTGCATGGCTTGGTGATGAATCCGGAAACTGGTTTGTTGGACCTGCTTATCCGTGGAGATGCCGCACCTTCAACGTCTTAAACCGTGTCGTGGCGCTGCAAAGAAATAATCCACTCCGGCGTACCAACCAGATATTTTTTCAGCAGATTGCGGCGCTGCCAATAGTAAAAGCTCAGCCATCCTTGGCCGCACAGGCCCAAGATGACAATAGACCCGTATGCAATATATTCAATGCTGGTGATAAGCGATCTGACTTCTCCGGCACCTCCTCCGACGCTCGACATGGCCGTAATCACACTCTGAATTTCCTTCTTTTCGGTAGCGCTCATCCAGCCCCAGCGCACTTCCAGCATCCACCACAAGCCTAATATCACAAACATTGCCCCCAGTAATAATTGATTGCGAATGAGAATGGTGAAGGCCTCGGGTTTTAGATAGTGAATGTGTTGTCCCTGCCAGTGCTCAATAAAGCCGGCCACGATCATCCACAACCCCATCACCAGTGCGGTGATGCTGAACGTGCCGAAAAAGGCCAAAATAGCGGTAAGAATGCCGGCGCTGATCAATCCGCCGGCCGTGCGCTGCGCCACCTTTTGACCTTTCAAGATGGGAGCCAATTCCCGCTTGGCCGCGACAATTTGGGCAATCTGTTCCCGCGACAGCGGCCCCGTGGTTCCGCCCCCGGCCAGCAATGCCGCCGCCCGCTCATTACGCGGAGGCTCACGGGGTGTTGGTACCGTCGAGCTGGGATCCGGGGGTTTCATCAGAGATTTTCCATTTGCCTGGGACCAACCGCCCCGACCCATCTGGGCGTCTATTAAATGTTCGTCCACCTCATGGGCTTCGGCAGCCCCTTAAATTATTATCATACGCGCAAGCAGGCGGGGAGTTCAAATTCGCCTGCCCCGGGCTGGCCGGTAATGCGCTTGGCGGGACTCGAACCCACAACCGTCCGCTTAGAAGGCGGATGCTCTATCCAATTGAGCTACAAGCGCTGGTATATGGTT
>JABEVA010000327.1 GCA_013044065.1 Phycisphaerae bacterium | reverse complement strand
GCGCCCAGGAGCGCGGTGGAAGTGCCGAGGCGTGGGTGGAAGGTTTTGGCGGATAATGGGCGGGGTGGTTGGCAATATTGGCGGTGCGGAAGGTGATGGCGGGGTGTGGGCATCGGGTTTGACCGCGGTAGAGCGATTGGATAAAGTAATAGGCCCGATTGGGTGGCGGATGTGATGTGGGCAGCGACGTGGGGAAAGAGCGTCCGATTTCGATAAGGCACGACTTGGGGGATGGTGTAACGGTAGCACAGCAGATTTTGGTTCTGCTTGTTCTGGTTCGAATCCAGATCCCCCAGTTTTTATGGACTTGGCATGGCCCGTGCCGGGGAGGGCGGGGTGATTCGTCGATCGGTGATTTGATGGTGGCGTGCGGCGTTGGATTGAATATTTGGTGAAGATCGGTGAAGATATGGGGCTTGAACCGTTTACCGGGATGAAATCCTGGGAGAACGCGGCGGCGGGTAGTCGGCTTCCTGCGGGGTGCGCTCATCGGGCGTGGTTCAAGCCATGAAGGCAGACAAAGTCGGTAGAGAGGCTTGGCGTGAAGCGTCGAGTCTGGTGAAGGTATTTGGCCGGTGCGGGCATGACGGAATTAAAAGATTCGCTGCGGGTATTTGCCGGACGGGCCAATCAGGAAATGGCCAGAAAAGTGTGCGACCATGTGGGCATTCCGCTGGGCAATGCGCGAACGGAGAGTTTTCCGGATGGGGAACTGATTGTCAAACTCGATGAAGACGTTCGTGGCCGCGACTGCTTTGTCATTCAGCCTACTTGCCAGCCGGTCAACGATACGCTGGTGGAACTGCTGATTTGGATTGACTGTCTGATGAGGGCGTCGGCGAAGCGCATTACGGCGGTAATTCCGTATTTTGGCTACGCCCGCCAGGATCGCAAAAGCGAGGGTCGGACACCGATCACGGCCAAGATGGTGGCCAATATCATCACCGCGGCGGGCGTCGATCGCGTCATCACGATGGATTTGCATGCGGCGCAGGTGCAGGGTTTTTTTGATTTGCCGGTGGACCATCTACTGGCGTCGCCGGTCTTTACGGAATATTACCGGGGGGAACTGCCGAAATTGGGTCGCATAGCGGTGGTTTCACCGGATCCGGGCAATCTCAAGGCGGCGAGTTACTATGCGGAAATGCTGGGTGCGGACCTGGCGTTTATAGACAAACGGCGGCAGTCCGGGATGCAGGTGGCCATGACCACGATTGTGGGTGATGTGGCGGATAAAACGGTGTTGATGTTTGATGATATGATTACCACGGGTGGTACTGTGGCGGAGGCGAGCCGCATTCTCATGGATCACGGTGCCCGGTCGGTCCATATTGCCGCCACGCACGGTGTTTTTGCGGGTCCGGCGGTGGAACGGCTGGTAAAAAGCCCGATCAGCCGGATTGTGGTGACCGATACGGTACCGATGGACAATCGCGTAGAGCCGATTCGGGATCGTTTGACGGTATTATCGGTGGCGGATTTGTTTGGCGAGGCGATTCGGAGAATTCACCTTAATCAGTCGGTGTCGATATTGTTCGGCAAAGACGGTAATGGCGGCAAGCGGTGATCGAAGAATAAAAAGGCGGCAATGTTTGCAATATGGGGCATTGCGGCGTAAAAGTATGGTGAACCCGGCGTGCGGGTGGTGGGCCATCGGTGACACCGGCGGTTTGGCGGCGGGTATAAAAAAGAAGATGAACGCCTCGCGGGGCCGTGAGGCTGCTTGAGTTTGGGAAATTTAAGGAGTTTAATCAATGGTGGCAGCAACGGAAAAACAACGGTATATCCTGCAAGCGGAGATTCGCGAAGCGCGGGGTAGCCGCCAGTCGCAGGCACTCCGGGCGGGGGGGAAAGTTCCGGCGGTGATTTACGGCCTCAAGGGCGGCACTGTGGCGGTGAGCCTTGATGCGCCGCGGGCGGAAACGGCTATTCACAGCGGTGCGCACCTGGTGGATGTAAGCATCAATGGCCAGGTGGAGCACGTGTTGATTAAGGAGGTGCAATATGATCATCTCCAGAGGAATATCGAGCATGTGGACCTGCTGCGGATTGATCCCAATCAGCGGGTCAGGGTTAAAATTCCGCTGGATTTCCGTGGCACCCCCAAGGGCGCAAAACAAGGCGGTATTCTGGAAGTGCAGATAGCGGAGGTGGAACTGGAAGTATTGCCGCTGGAGATTCCGGACGTTTTACGGGTGAATGTTGAAAATCTGGATCTGCATGAAATTCTGCACGCCAAGGATATTCCGCTGTCGGCGGGGGCTAAACTGCTGCACGCGGCGGATCAGATTATCGCCCAGGTGCGCACGGTGAAGGAAGAAGTGGCGGTAGTGGCCACCGAAGCGGCGGCGACCGAGCCGGAAGTGATCGGCAAGAAGGCTGAAGAAGAAGCCGAGGCACCTGCGGCGGGTGCGGCTGCGGGTGCGGCGGCGGCTCCGAAAGCCCCGGCGAAAAAGTAACGGGGCGGCAGGGGCGGCCATGAGGATGTCCGAGGTGGTTGTCCATGAAACTGGTGGTCGGTCTGGGCAATCCCGGCAAGGAATATGCAGCCACGCGGCATAACGCGGGTTTTATGGCTTTGGACCAGTTGGCTGCGGGATTTGGCCAAGGTTCGTGGCAGTCGGCCCACCATGGGCTGGTCATGGCAACTTCCATTGGAGCGGAGCGGGTGCTGTTGCTCAAGCCGATGACGTATATGAACCTTAGCGGTAAAGCGGTGGCGGATGCGGTACGGTACTTTCGGCTGTCGCTGGCGGATTTGCTGGTGGTGGTGGATGATGTGGCATTGCCCTGTGGTACGCTGCGCATTCGCGGGTCTGGCTCTTCCGGTGGCCACAATGGGCTGGCAAGCATTGAAGCTTTGTTGGCCGCGGAAGCGGCTAAGGCAGGGAAAAGCGGGCGTGATTTTGCCCGGCTTCGTATGGGCGTGGATTCCCCGGGACGGGTGCCGCTGGAAGCCTATGTGCTGCAGGAATTTTCGCCGGCTCAGGGGAAGCTTTTGTCGGCCGCTTTCCTTCGCGTGAGAGACGCGGTAAAATGTTGGGTCTTGGAAGGGCTTACCCCCGCCATGAACCGGTATAACGCCGATGAACTCCGGTGAAAATGCCGGGGGCCGCAGGCTTTGGCATTGGCGTGGTGGCGAGGGCCACAGTTTTGTTGTAAAGAGTGCCGGGTGTTCCGGCCTGGCTTTTCCCGGGTGGTGAACCCCATAGTGATGCCGTTTGCTTCACTCGCCGCCAAGGGTATTGTTTTTGGAGTGCCTGAATGGCCACACATGTTCGTCAGTACGAGGCGATGTTTTTACTCAATGCCACCCACGCCGGGGGCAACTGGGAAGCGGCGAAAGCCGAGGTTGAACATATTCTGCAACGGGCTAACGCCGAGGTTGTTCACCTGAAAAAATGGGATGAGCGTCGGTTGATGTTTCCGATAGGCGGGGGCAAACGCGGGGTGTTTGTGCTGGCCTTTTTCCGTTGCGAAGGGCCGAAGGTGGCGGGAATTGAACGCGATGTTCAGATCTCGGAAAATATATTGCGGGTGCTGATTATCAAGGCGGATCATCTGGCTTTGAAGGATATGGAGGCCATGGTGCCGCAGCAGCCGATTATTGATGAACACGATCATCGGGCGGTGCGGCGCGAGCGTCATCCCCGTGAGGCGGCCGCGGTGCCGGCCGCCACGGACACGGTGGCCGCGGATCCGCAGGATATCAAGTAGGTTCAACGGGCGGGACGCAGCGGCCTGAGGCGGGTTTAGCGCCGGCGGACCTTTTGCATAGAGGATCAGGTTATGGC
>JABEVA010000043.1 GCA_013044065.1 Phycisphaerae bacterium | reverse complement strand
GTTATCACTCCCGGAGCATGTAAAATCGGTATCATTCCAAGCTACATTCATACCACGCCGGAACCCGGTAAACGGCGCGTGGGAATTATCAGTCGCTCAGGCACTCTCACATACGCAGCTGTCTGGCAGACCACCCAATTGGGCTGGAGCCAAAGCACCTGTGTGGGCATCGGCGGAGACCCGGTCAAAGGGCTGGATTTTGTCGAAGTCCTGGCCCTCTTCCAGGCCGATGCGGATACCGATGCCATTATTATGATCGGTGAAATTGGCGGCACTGCCGAAGAAACCGCCGCCGATTATATCAATAAACATGTCACCAAGCCGGTCGCCGGATTTATCGCCGGGCGCACCGCGCCGCCGGGCAAACGCATGGGGCATGCCGGTGCCATTATCAGTGGTGGTGAAGGTACCGCGGAAAGCAAGATTCAGGCCATGCGTGCGGCGGGCATTACCGTGGCGGATTCGCCCGCGGATATCGGCCAAGCGCTCAATATCGCCTGGCGGGGATGAATCTATGGACGGTCCACAGGTTAAGGCGCTGGCCCACCGTTTGAGCGTGGCCGTCTGGGGCCATCGGGTGGACCGCATTGATGTGCCCGTGGACCGCTGGCAGGCCAATGTCCTGCTCAAGCACTGCGCCGGGCACCACGTTCTACGTATCTATTCGCATGGGTGCTGGCTGATCTGGAACTTCGAGCACGGCGTAAGCTGGCTCTGCTATCCGGTCCGGCGTTGGAGCTGGGAAATTCTAAAGGTCGGTGGTGCTTTTATCCGCGAGCCTATGGTCTGGGCCGCCGACCCAACCGGCGTTGCCGCCCGCCCGCGACGCCGCCCGCTTATTCGCAGTCAGCTCGATGATGGCCGCGAAATCGTTCTTTCCGGACGGCCCCTTTTTTTAACCTTGCTCACGCCGGACCTATGGCGACATCCCCATCTGGCCGATCTGGGACCGGATCCTCTGGCCCAGGAATTGTCCGTGGCGGACTGGCGCTTCCGACTGCGGCTTTCCGAAAAACCCACCATCGCCCGGGCTTTGTTGGATCAGCGCGTGTTGGCCGGGATCGGCAATCCGTGGAAGTGCGTAATTTTGTACGCCACCGGGGTCCATCCCGCCACCCGTGCCATCGCTCTCAATAGCCGGCAAATTCAACAACTCGCAGCCGCTGCACAGATATGCCTGACCAGAGCCTACCAACATTATCTCGGTGACGTGCAGGAGGGCCGGCTGTGCGCCGTTTATGATCGCGCTGGAGAACCCTGCCCAACCTGTGGCACCGCCATCACCGTGGATCGCTGCGGCCGCGACGGCCATTGGACGTGGTATTGTCCGAAATGCCAGTGCCCGGATAGCCAAGCCCTGCTCTTCGATACCTGGTAGGCCGTGTTGGTGATGTTGGCAACCCGCTGTGGCTGGCCTGATGAAGACATCCGCCAATTTGCCCCCGATTGGTGTTGCGCCATCGCCCAGCCCGGTCCCGAATGTCGCGACATTCGTCGGGAGACCGTGGCGTCCCGATGAAGCGGGGCTTCCGGCGCGCAAATAAAATCCAAAATTACCAGATGATCACCCCGCCGCCCCCAGCAACGTGCAGCAAAATCGATTTCCGCACCGCCCCCGTTATTTGCTCAACGTTCAAGGTTTTCATCAGCCCCGGCCTGCGGCGGCACCAATGGAACCCGCCGTCAATGGCCGGCATCCGGCCGCTCCGGCGTCGGTGACGCCGCCGGGGGTGGCGACATCGTTAGCGGCTGGGCTGGGTCCTGAAGCTTACTGGCGGTGTGGGCCGGGCTGGCCAAACTTTCCGTGATGGTTTGTGCCTGCGATGGCACCTGGCCTTCCAGTTTTTCACGTTGTATGGCCTGGTAAACTTCCTTGCGGTGCACGGGGACAGTATTGGGCGCGTTAATTCCCAAACGCACCTTATCGCCGCGGACATCCACCACGGTAATTTCGATGTTGTCGCCAATCATGATGCTCTGATCTCTCTGTCGGGAAAGTACAAGCATTGCCTGCTCCTTGGCTGACGAAATAAAATCCCTGAAAGTCACATCGCGGCCCTGCGCCGCCTTCTTGTACCCACCCTCCTTTCATGGAGGGCTATGCACCTGTTTACATTATAGTGCCCGCGGAATAAATATTCCGCCTGTCAATACTATTATCGGGCGTTTGGCCACCAGGGGCCAGTTATTTCGGGTTTATCCGGTTGCGGATCGCATCGGGTGATACAAAAGGCCGCGCAACGAAAAACCGCTGCCCAAAGACCCGATCAAATTAGCCGGTTATAAAGGTATGTACAGTTGCGAGTGCGATTTCCGGCGTTTTTTAATCTTAGCCAAGTAGGAGCGGCTTTCGAATTCATGCAGGCATGAATCAACCATTCTGTTTTCCGCGGCACCTCCTTACTACACTCTGGGTGCACTCATCCAACACCCATTATCGGTTAAACTTCCACCAAATGCAAGCCCCAGTCAAAACAAAGCTTACTTCTTACTGGGACGTAGCCATACCTACGTTCCTCCGCCCCGCCCATCGCTACGTTCCCAACCCTCTTAGCCACGGCATTTATGC
>JABEVA010000326.1 GCA_013044065.1 Phycisphaerae bacterium | reverse complement strand
TGCCCTTTGTCTCATCTTACCTTGTTAATCCACCAGAAAAACCACATCCCTTGCGGATCGCCGTGGCGGCGCCGATGCCAGTGGCGAAAGCTGTTCCACAGGCCACCGAGTACCGGTATGGGTCGGCAATGCATATCCCCCCGGTCCAAACCCACGCGATCCGCTTGCAATCAGCAGCCCGCCACCAGTCTTGGTGACGTACCGCATAATCGCCCGCGCGCTGCCTGCCGGCAGATCGCTGCGCGCAATATTATCCAGCAAAATCAATTGATATTTGGCCAGCATTGCAACGCGATCTGGAAAAGCCTGCGGAAGAATCCGCGTCGCACCGGTCACAGAATCGAATTTTGGTCGGGTGCCTGCCCCTGCTCTGCGGGAAACGGATGCTGGGTCGCCGCTGCGGCTTACGAGCAATATCCGCGCCGGCCCAATGGGCGGCGCGTAGCAACTGGCCGAATCGTCCGCTGCCCACGGGTCACCCGTTTTCAGGTAAATGCTGTAACGGGCGGCGGCGTTTTTCGCCGGTGGAAAATCCCTGGCTGTAAAAAGCTTTTCCCCCGCCCGGTTGAATTGCAGGTTTGCCGCCGCAATGGCCACCCCGTCTCGCTGCAATTTTGCATCCAAACGCATCGGACCGGTTGCAGCTATTCCCACCCGTATGGTAAACCCCGGCTTTTTGGCTGGCGAGCCGGACAGGGGGGTGACGCTAAAGGATAAAATTCCCGCATCCGGCTTTTTTGGGCGAGCGGTTGATACCGTAAGAAAATAGGGAAGCTGCAGTTTTTGCGACCCAGGCAAATGGGGCCAGTTGGCGAACCCCGTCGTCAGAAGCCAGCGCGGCACATCGCGCCCCGGCCCGCCCGCCAGCAAATCTCGCCACGCCAGCGCTCGTCCCAGCCGCCCGCAAAGATGCTGTGTGGCCGGCCACCGCCGGGGCCAATCTCCAGCGCGGCTAATGACCACATTCCGTTTGACCAGATGCGGATAATGCCCAAATGTAACCAGCGTCACCCGCGTTTTCGGCGAAAGATGTCGCAAAAGCATTTGCCGGAGTCCCGCGGGCGTTTGCCACCCTGCGGTCCGGGCGGCTGCCGACCGGTCAATAAGAACCACAAGCTGATCGGTCGATTCATCCAGATGAATCACCGGCTCGGCCGCCGCCAGAATCAGCAGCAGCATGGCTAGCATGGCGATGGCCGTTAAATGCCTTGCCATTTCAGTAAAAACGCCAGTTTTTCCCGCACCACTCCGCGCACGGCGCAGCCCGGCTATCGCCAGGCCCAGCATAAGTGGCAGCGCCAGGGTGAAAAGCAATGCCGGGTGTTGCCAGGTCAGTTCCATAGCCAAATGGTAACGCAGGCGGCACGCTCGCGTCTAACCGCATCACCCAGTCTGCCCGCACCCGTCGCCTCGTTGCCCGTCCACGCCAGTTGCCCAGCTATCCACTGGTCGAAAAACCCGTCACCATCCGTCTCCGGCTCACGGCCGAAGCTGGTAATCTGGCCGGTGGAGCGCCGGGCGGTTAAAGTATGTCCATGAAAATCGGCGGAATCGATATGAAACGGGAAGCATAATATTGTTACACAATCCTGACATCTGGCTGGCCGTCGCTACTTTTATACCGCTGCTGGTGGTGGCACTTGTCCTCACTCCGATGGGGCGAAATCCGCGCCATGCCGCGATCGTGGCAATGGGGGGGTATGCCACCAGTCTTGGACTGGCGCTCTGGACTGTCGCCCACAAGCTGCTCGCCAAAGGGCACATGGGACACATGGGCCATCTGGCCGCCGGCAGGCCGATTCTCTGGACATGGTTGACCCTCCACACAACAGGCGCGGCAACATCGCCGACAAACGCGCTGCGAATCGGTGTCGCCGTGGATTCCCTTACCCTCGTCAGCTTCCTCCTGACCGCCCTGATCGCCCTATTGGTCGGTATTTATGTCATCGGAATGGTTGACGACCGGCGGATCCGTCCTGGCTGGTTCGCCTGGTCCAGTCTGTTTGTATTTGCCATGTTTGCCATGGTGGTTTCCGCCAGCGTGCTGGAATTGTTCGCCGCCGGCGTTCTGGCCACGGTCGGAATCTGGGGCATGGCCGGTGCGGCCTGGCGCGGATCCTGCGAAGCTTCGGTTCGCCGCATCATGCCGCTGCCGTTGCTCGGAGACGCTTTTTTTCTGCTCGGAATCTGCCTGCTGCTGGTCCATTGCGGACCGGCCGTCCTTTCACTGCCGCAGGTCAACGGTCTTGCCCCCATCATGGCAAGCCTTGGCCTCGCCCTGCACGCCACCGGCGTCGTTCAGGTGTTACAATCCGATGGGCCGTCACGATTGATGGGCCTGGGCTGGTGGGACTGGTCCGGAATTCTGATGGTGCTGGGAATCGCCGGTAAAGCCACGCAATTTCCACTTCATACCTGGGCCGTGGAAACCACACCCGCAGCCACACCAACCGGCGCACTGACTGCCGGATTATTAATTGCTGTTGCCGGACCTTACATGACCGCACGGCTTATTCCGCTGCTCAATGTGGATGTCCGCCTGATGACCGCCAGGGCCGCCGCCGCCACGCTCTGCTTCGGTGCCTTGTGCGCCCTGACCGCACGGGATATCAAACGCGGTCTGATGTGGCTCGTCTCCGCACAGGCTGGCTTGTCAATCCTGTTTCTTGTTACCGGGTCCTATGTGGCAGGCCTTTATGAATCCATTTTCCTGGCGTTAAGCGGAACCTGCCTCTTTATATGTGCGGGTACCGTACTCCATTGCACCGGCGGACAATCTGATTCCCGACTCCTTGGTGGCCTGTGGCGCAGCCTGCCTGTTACCGCCGCCGCTTCCTTTCTGGTATGCAGTGCGGCCATGGGCCTGTTGCTGTTTGGCCAACCGGACATGCTGGTCCGTGGTTTTGAAAATCTGCGGCACTTTGGTGCCCAAATCGGCGAGTATGGCAATCTGCTGTTCTGGCTGCCCATGACTGCCTGCTATCTGATCCTTCTCGGACTGGCACGCTGGTGGTGGCTTATTTTTGGCGGCGCATGGCGCGGCACCGGATCGGCACCCGGTGGTGAATCCGCCGTTCGGTTGTTTCCCCTGATCCTTTTAGCCCTCGGCTCACTGATATGCGGCCAGCCTATTCTTGGCATATCCGGCCTTTTGGCCAAATCAAGTCCCAATGCCCTTTTTCCGCCCTATGCCAACGCTGCCCATACCGAATTTGCCGTTCAAATGGCCAATCGCCTCGCCTGGGCGTGGCCAGTGGCATTCGCGGCGGTTGTCGCGCTTTATTTTAACGGCCTTGCTCGGGCCGAACGGTTCCGTCGCCTGCCCGGACCCAATCTTCTCTATCGCTGGCTGGATGCCGAACTCTATTTCTATGACCTGTACGGAGCCATCAGCCGGGTTATCATCTCCGGCATGGCCGCGGTCGTGGGTGCCGTGGACCGCTGGGTCATCGGCTGGCTGGTGGTCTCCATTGGCCTGATCGTCCGCCTGATATCCATTGTTTTTGCCGCACTGGACTGGCGGCTGACCAGTGTGGCCGCTGCCGGCGGCCTGTTGTCCCCGGCGGGTGGAAATTTCCGCGCACCTGTGCGATGGCGGTGGCTGTTTCCGCTGGTGCTGTTCTTAATTCTCGTTGCCGCCGCACTGCTGATAATTCTGCTGGCGGCAAGTTATTCCTGATTGCCGGGCGGATAACAGTACTGGCTGATATTTTTGGAGATGCTCTTTGCATTTTTTCGCATATAGTTCAATTCTAACCTGCCTGATTGTTTTGCCATTTATCGGCGCGGCGATCATCGCACTCTTGCCCGCTGCACGCACCCGCCTCATCCGCAATTCAGCGCTGGCGGTTTTTGCCGGCATGTTGGCGATCAGCATTGCGCTGGCCCGCCTGCTGAACTGGCACGCCGGCTGGCAGTTAATGCAAAGCGCCCAATGGGTCGCCGGACTCCGTTACAGCGTCGGTGCCGACGGCCTGACGGCTTTGGCCCTGCTGGCACTTTGCGGACTCGGCTTAATTGCCGCCTTGGCCAGCTATGTCATGGATGAACAGACCAAAATCTGGTATGTCCTGCTGCTGGTGCTTGCCGGGTGCCTGGCCGGGGCTATATGCAGCATGGACATGATGCTGTTTGCCGCTTTTGGCGCCCTTAGCGTCTTGCCTGGTTATTTTCTGTTCGGACTCTGGGGCGGACCCTCGCGCCGCGCTGCGGCCATGAAATATGCCCTGATCGCCACCTTGGGCACCATGGCCCTGTTTGTCGCGGTCATGCTTTTGTGGCTGCAATGCAAATATGCCGGGGATATGAATACCCGGCCTTCGGCGATAATCGCCCAGGCGGCAAATGCCCCCCACGCCTCGTCCCTGACCGCCGTGCCTGCCCAGACCCGCCCAACGGTAACTTTTTCACGACTCGGCGCGTTTGATATCCGCCGGTTTGACGCCCTGATCGCCGGCCATGGCCCGGGGATCGCTTTCCTTCTGGTGATGCTGGCCGTGGCCGTGCGGATGGGCCTGCCTGGAGGACACATCTGGCTGCCCGATACCATGGCCGAAGGCGCCGCCCCGGCTCTGGGCCTCGTGGTGGGGGGCAATTTTCTTCTGGCGGTCTATTCGCTGTTGCGTCTGGTCGGGCCATTATTTTCCGACCAGTTGGTGCAGCATCGCAGCGGCCTGTTGGCTTGGGGAATTGCCGGTTTAATTTATGCCGCCCTGTGCGCGCTGGCCCAAAGCGACCTGCGCAGGCTGATTGCCTACTGGCTGATCAGTCAGGCCGCCATGGTTCTGCTGGCGTTTGCCACCCTGGAGCATGCCGGGATTAAGGCAATCGAACTTTTTGCCGCTGGCGATACTCTCACCCTTATGCTGCTGCTCTGGAGCAGTCATGTGCTGGCCAGACGAACCGCTGGCAGGGACCTGAACAGTCTCGGCGGCATTGCGGCTCTTTCCCCTGAATTTTTTGCCCTGGCACTCGTCGGCTTTCTGGCCGGCATGGCCTGTCCGGGCTTGAGTCTTTTTCCCGCGGAAATGCTCGCGGCCATGGCCAATTTCAGCGCCGCCCATCATGATATGTCTCCCGCATCCGCCGGCTGGTTTCATAGCCACAGCTTCATTTTTGCCGCCTTTGCATCCGCCCTTGGTTTTGCCCTTCTGGCCGCGGCCCTCTACTGGGCCATGGAACGGATTTTCCTCGGTGCCGTGCGCCCGGAATATCACCATTTCACCCGGCTGACTGCCGCAGAACGCGGAATTTTTATTCTGCTGGTGGCCGCAGAATTTACCCTCGGCCTGTTTCCCGCCGCCCTGGTCCTGGGTCCCGCCAGCCACATCCTGGGCCACCCCCTCGGCTAATCAAAAAACCGCCAAATGCCAAATGCGGTCTTTTGCCTTATTATGCGATGCACCGCTTCGCGTCTCATTATCCGTAGGCCCGACGAGCCGGGGACAACGCCGGGTCCGGGATAGTCTTCACATAGCAAGAGCCAGAAAATAGACCGCGGATTTCGCAGATGCCGCGGATATGATTGGAGACCACGACGAGGGTTTGAACCGTCCCGGCGCACCGATAGCAATTAAACGCAATTGGAAATTGAGGGTAGGTTACCGGGATAAACTCCGAACGCAAAGGGCGCAAAGTACCACGACGGTTTTTACCACAACGACATGACGGCACGACGACGGGTTATTATCACGCGGAGCCGCGGAGTTCGCGGAGAACGGACGACAATAACGGATTTTACCACGACGACCACGACGACGGGTTTAACACAAAGGCCACGGAGTTCACGGAGGACGGGAATTAAAACGGGCTTTTGCCACGACGACGCGACGACGGTTTTACCACGAAGGCGCGAAGGCACGAAGGGCAGA
>JABEVA010000042.1 GCA_013044065.1 Phycisphaerae bacterium | reverse complement strand
GGTATCCGTTCGCGCCGCTGGCGGCACCGCCATTCCCACCGCGGATACCACGGTGAGTTTAGACAGCACCACGGCGCCCGCTGCGCCGGCGACGCCGGCTCCAACCCCCGATACCCATCCCTTGCTGATGTATTCGCTGGATAAAATGCCGGATGCGACAGGCTCCACGGTCGGCCAGGATCTGCAAAACATGGGAATCAATATCTACGGCTATCTGGAAGCAGGTTACACCACCAGCTTTCAGGGCACACCCAGCCCCACTTACGCCGGGCGTGTGTTCGATACGGAATATGGCAACCACTTGCAGTTGGACCAGTTGGATTTAAGCGTGGAAAAGGCCATCAACTTTTCCGATCCCGCATTCCGCAAGCGCGGGTGGGATATCGGGGGCAAGATGGAATGGCTCTACGGTTACGATGCTTCGTTGATTCACTCCAACGGTTTAAATTTCTATCACGATTGGGCCAACAACGGCACGCAGCATCCCCTTTATCAGTTTGACCTGGAACAGGCTTACGTGGATTTTGCCGTGCCGGTGGGTAAGGATGGCGGTTTGCGCCTCCGCATAGGTAAGTTTGACACCCTGCTGGGTGAAGAAACCATCAACCCCACCACCAACTATTTCTATTCCCACAGTTTTGAATTTGGTTATGCCATTCCGTTTACCAATACTGGTGTCTTGGCCCAATATATTCTCAACAGCCAATGGTCCTTCTGGGGCGGAATTACCCGCGGCTGGAACCAGACCCTGCGCGATAATAACAGCGCCCTCGATTTTATGGGCGAAGTGGATTACGCCCCGAATTCGCAGTGGAATTTCATTGCCAATTTCATTACCGGTCCAGAAGACACGGGTGATAATTCTCATTATCGCTCGGTGCTGGATCTGATTGGTTCGTGGACGCCGGCCAATATTCTCGGCGGTAATCTTACGTTGGTGAATAACACCGACTTTGGTTACGACGGGGCCGGTGGCACTCCGTCGTTCAGTCCGAATAGCTCCATCGCGTCGGCGCAATCCGCCGGCTGGTTTGCGACCGCATTTTACGCCAGCTATAACATCAACAGTTATTTGCAGGCCAATGCTCGGGCGGAATACTATTATGATGGCGATTCGTTCACGACCGCGCTGGCCCCGGGCCACAACCTGAGCCTTAGCGAACTGACGTTAGGACTGACTATTTATCCATTCCCGGATTCCAGCTTGGGCAAGAACTTGCGGTTCCGCCCGGAAATTCGCGAAGACATGGCTGACCTACCGGTGCTGCAAAATGGTAAGCACTACCAGACCACTATCGGTATGGACGTCATCTATACCTTCTAATGCCAACCTGGCAGAAGTGTTTGGTGACATCAACATCACCGGCGGGGCCTTGAAAAAGCCCCGCCGGTTTCGTATGCGCCTTGCTATGCCCCTGCCAATAGCAGCCATGGCCCGCTTCGGCTAAAATAAAATTTGCCCGGCGCAAAAAACAGTTGCCGGCGTTGGAATGAAATAAAGTGTCCACTTTTCGCGTCACGCAGGTTATCTTCTGGCTGGGGTTGTCTATCTACCTTGGCGGGCTGGCTACACTGGGCGGTATTGTGGCCTGGCAGCTTTTTTCCATCCTCGGCCATACCAGCGTCCATGTGGCGGGCATGAGCACGCATCTGAACCAGTCGCGGCAGCTTGCCGGCCTTATCTTTGGCCGCATTCTGGAAGCCTTCAATGTTGTGGAAATTGTCTGCCTCGCCTTGATGTTTCTGGCCATTTTTACCCAGATGGCCCTGCATCTGAATCTGCTCAATATCTGGGTTTGGCTAAGACTCACGCTGGCGGCACTGCTGCTGTTGCTTTCCGTTTACGATATTTTCATTGTTTCCCCAGCCATTCACCGGCAAGATCATCAGTGGATCGCCAATGTCGATTCCCACCCCGCCATTGCCCTGGCCCATCGGCGGATCTTCTGGAGACTGCACCGGCAAAGCGAGGCGCTTGGTACCGGCGAAATCGGCCTGCTCTTGATTTTGCTGGTGGTTTCCGCGTGGGGAATCAGCCAACCCACCCGGCGGAAATTTCTGACCTTAACGCCTACCAGCCATCCTCCATCCTCGACCAACCCGCACGCATGATTGGGATTGCCTATGAACCTGGATACACCCGAACAAAAAAAAACCCGCTGCGATACCATCATCGCCCGCCTGCGCAAAACCTTTCCTGATGCCCACTGCGCTTTGCATTACACCAATCCACTACAACTGCTGGTGGCCACCATTCTCTCCGCCCAATGCACCGACGTCCGCGTGAACATGGTTACGCCCCAGCTTTTTGCCCGGTTCCCCGATGCCCAAGCCCTGGCCGCGGCCGCGCCCGCTGAAATCGAAAAAATCATCCAAAGCACCGGTTTTTTTCGATCCAAAGCCAAAGCCATTCACCACACCGCCCAGGATATCATCGCCCATTACCACGGCCAGGTGCCGCAGACCATGGAAGAACTGATCACTCTGCGCGGCGTAGGCCGAAAAACCGCCAACGTCGTGCTCGGTAATGCCTTTGGGAAAAGCTGCGGCATCGTGGTGGATACGCATGTGGGTCGAATCGCCCGTCGGCTGGAGCTATCCCAACATGCCGATCCCGAAAAAGTCGAAAAGGACCTGATGCCGCTGGTTCCGCAACGGCTCTGGACACTCTTTTCCCATCTGCTCATTGCCCAGGGCCGCACCTACTGCACAGCCCGTAATCCGCGCTGTCCCGACTGCCCCATCAACAATCTCTGCCCGTCGGCCTCGTTGCCGTCTCAACGTCGCCAAGCCCACCCGGGAAAAACCGGAAAGGGACTGGGCTAAAATAAATTCGGGTTTTACGGCGCAGTAATTTTGGCTGCTGGCAAGACGCGACGGGCTCGCATAACCTGGCCTTGGGTCTGTAAGGAGCGAGCAACGCCGCCAGCGGCCAAAAGAACCAGCCGGAAAGTGTGAAGTTATTTTTGCCCAGTCCCGAAGCGGGCGGGCAAACGCAAAAGTCGCCAGATTCTCTGATATCCACAACCTCAACGCTTCGGTTAGAATAACGATCCTTGGTGTTTCAAAGGGCGCTGGCCCAAACCACGCTGCCCACAAATAAAATGACGGAGATATCATGTCGCAATCGAAACGAACCGGTCGCAAAAGCACACACCGCGGGCTTCACCCTTCCAACCCGCCCCGAGCTTTAACCGAAATAGACCGTTCGGACCAACATGCCTCCTCGTCGGGGGCACCAGCCACCGCCTCTGCGCACACATCGCCGCCAAGCCCCCCGAAAGCGGAGCCATTTGCGCTGCCTTCACCCCGCACCACCACGCCGATGGAGCACCGGCCACCGGCAACGTACCCACCACCACCCAAAATTGTGCTCCGTCCACGGGCCACGCGAATTGACCAACCCGATGAGAGCCAGCCGCTGCTTTTTGAGGTCGCTTGGGAAGTCTGCTGGCAACTGGGCGGTATTTACACCGTAATGCGGTCCAAAGCGGCTAATATGGTCAGTGCATGGGCGGACCGTTACTGCCTCATCGGGCCGTACAACGCCGACACTGCCGCAGTGGAATTTGAAGAGGCCACTCCACCTCCGCACCTGGCCGAAACCATGCGCCGTCTTAGTGAACTTAACGTGCGAGCTCATTTCGGACACTGGCTGATCGCGGGTCGTCCACAGGTGATTTTGTTGGATTACCAAGCGGCGTTTGCACGCCTGGGCGAGTTCAAGTATATGCTCTGGACGGACCATCACATTCAATCGCCGGATCAGGATGCCGATATGAACAACGTGATTTCCTTCGGGTTCGTCACCGGCATGTTTCTGGAGGAACTGGCGAAGGTAATCGCCGGAACGCGCCCCATCATCGCCCATTTCCATGAATGGATGGCGGGACTCGGCTTGATGCGGGTACGCTTTCTCAAAGTGCCCGTGGCCACAGTCTTTACCACGCACGCCACGCTGTTAGGCCGCTATCTGTGTACAGATAATTCCGATTTTTATGCCAAAATAGACCTGATCAATCCGGATCATGCGGCGGGACAATATGCCATTTACCCGCGGTATTGCGTGGAACGCGGAGCCGCCCATTGCGCCGATGCCTTCACCACCGTATCGGATGTAACGGCTTTGGAAGCGGAAAAGATGCTTGGCCGCAAACCGGATGTCATCACCCCCAACGGTTTGAACATCCAGAAATTTTCCGCCCTGCACGAATTTCAAAATCTTCACAAGGAATACAAAGAAGCCATTCATACTTTTGTCGCGGGCCATTTTTTTCCTTCTTACAGCTTCAATTTGGACCGCACGCTATATGTGTTTATCAGTGGCCGCTATGAATACAACAACAAGGGCATCAACCTGTTTATTGAATCATTGGCCCGGCTCAACCACTGGCTGAAAACCGGCAACGTTCCCGTGACCATGGTGGCGTTCATCATTACCAAAGCCCCATACAAATCCATCAATGTTGATGTACTAAAAAGCCAAGCCATGTTCGACGAGCTGAAGCTCAGCTGCGAGCATATCTCCCATGATATGGGCGAAGCCTTACTTTCCGCCGTTAGTTTGGGCCGCCTGCCCAGTTCCGCGGAGCTTCTGCCGGAAGAAGCGGTGGTGCGCCTTAAACGCGGCATGCACGCCTGGCGAACTTGGAAGCAGCCGTCCATCGTTACCCACGACCTGTGGGATGATGCCCACGATTCGGTGTTGCAGCAGCTTCGGACCTGCCGACTCTTTAACGCCAAGGATGATCCGGTAAAAGTGGTTTTTCACCCTGATTTTCTTTCCGCAACCTCTCCCTTGATCGCGTTGGACTACGATCAATTCATTCGTGGCTGCCATATCGGCGTGTTCCCAAGCTATTACGAACCTTGGGGATACACCCCAATGGAATGCGTCGCCAGCGGAGTGCCTGCCATTACCAGTGACCTGGCAGGCTTTGGCAGTTATGTGCAAAGCCACATTCCAGATCCGGCCGCCAACGGACTTTTTGTGGTCAACCGGCGGACGGTGGATTTTGATCAGGCTGCCCATCAGCTTACCGAAATCCTCTTCAATTTTGCGCTAAAAGACCGTCGCGCGCGGGTAGAACTTCGTAATCGCGTAGAACGCTTAAGCGAATATTTTGACTGGAATAACCTCATTATTCACTACACGCAAGCTCATCGACTGGCCTTGGCCAGGCGTCTAAGCACCGCTTGATTTTGCCCTTAACCGTTTCTTCATCATAGCCACTTGCAATCTTTATAACGCTTGATATTATTTCAGCGGGTAAGGCGAACGGTGCGGGTTATAAAAAAAGTGTTTTTCCCGGACCTTTCAGGCCGATAATGCCGAAAGGCAAAACAGGAGTGTGGCAGTGGCATGTCGCACTCTCGGAGTAAACGAGGTCCATCCCGCAATAGGAAGGGTAAGTTTTAGTTTAAGCATAGCCTGATGGACCCAGGCACATCAACGAATCGGAAATACCGGTTTGCCTTGCATGGCAGCACGGATATTGGCCGTTGATCGTGGTGTTAGGCACCTAAAAGATGCCACAAAGTGCTAAAAAGCGGTGACTCGGTTATGAATTTGCAAAATGAAAATTTGAACACGAATATAAAGGCTGACGTACCGATAACCATGGTACGGGCCAACGATCTGCATGAATCAGTGGCATCAGTCGGCGGCTGCGTAACCGCAGGCCTGCATGCCCGAGCATTTTAAGAAAAGGAGTTTTTATGCAGCGCAGTTTGAGAATCTCCATGGCCATCGCGGCGGCCATGGCTGGAGCAGGGCTGTTCTTCATCAGCCCGGTTTCAGCAAGAGCCGCGAATTCCATCCCGGCTACGGATACCACCGTAAGTCTCGACAGTGCTCCGACCAGCACCGCCACGACCAACGGTATGGCTGAAACGGCCGCGCCCGTAACCCCGGCCGCAACGCCGGAAAATCAGCCCTTGCTGATGTATGCAATGGGCAGAATTTCCGACGGAAATGGATCCACCGTAGGCCAGGATATGGACAACGCGGGGATCAAAGTTGGTGGCTACCTGGATATTGGTTACACCACCAGCTTCCAAAATGCCCCCCGGCCTTACGGTGGCAGCGCCTTTAACACCGAAAAAGGCAACAACATCCAGCTTGATCAAGTCGGTTTGTACCTTGAAAAGGTGATCAATTTTGCCAATCCCGCGTTCCGCAAGCGCGGCTGGGATATCGGCGGAAAGATCGAGATGATCTACGGCTCGGATGCGGATCTCATTCACGCCAATGGCCTGAATTTTTATCATTCCTGGGCCAATAATACCGAAGGTGATCCACTCGACCAATTCGACTTGGAACAGGCCTACCTCGATTTTGGCGTGCCGATTGGTGCTCACAGCGGCGTGCTGATTCGGGCCGGGAAGTTTGATACTCCCTTTGGTCTGGAGCAAATTGATCCGGTTGACAACCTGTTTTATTCACACAGCTTGGCGTTTGGCCATGTGCTGCCCTATACCCTTACAGGTATCACGGCCAAGTACATTGTCAACCAGCAACTGTCGTTCATCGCAGGTTTCGACCGCGGTAACAACCAAGCCCTCAACGATGACAACAGCATGGTAAGCTGGCTGGCTGGTGCTTGCTACAAACCCAATTCGCAGTGGATGTTCAAGCCCGGGATCCTTTTTGGGCCGGAAGATGCGGGCAGCAATGGCTACTACCGCACCGTTGGTGATATGGTCACCTCTTGGCATCCCAAGAACATCCTCAATGGCAGATTGACGCTGGCCAACGATACCAATCTGGGTTATGACGGCGCTGGAGCCACGCTGGCGGACGGCTACGGATCCTCCAGCTTTCTTAGCCCCGGGTCACCGGGCCTGCGGGCTACGTCTATCGGCACGCGCATCGGTAATGCCCAATCCGCCTGTTGGTTCGATACCGCGTTTTACGCCAGTTACCACGTGAACTCGTACCTGACTATAAATGGCCGGGCCGAATACATCTACGATGGCAAGTCGTTCATCGTGCCTACCGGTACTGCAACAACCGTGAACGCGGGCGAATTCACGATTGGTGCGTCCATCACTCCCTTCCCGAACGCCAATTTGCTCAAGAGCCTGAAGATTCGCCCGGAAATTCGCGAAGACCTCGCGGATCACCGTGTGCTACAGGGCGGCGGATCTGCGGGCAAACACCAGCAGACGTTCTTCGCGGTGGATGCGGTTTACGCGTTCTAAACCAAGTTTGAACGAATGATAAATTAACGCGGCGGGGCCTTCAAAAGCCCCGCCGCTTTCGTTGGTCCACCATCCGTACATTTTCCGTCCCAGCGCCACCGCATTGCGCAGTGCCGCAAACGCCGGCTTTCATTGACTTTGCCGCCCCCTGCCGATAAGGTTGAGACGCTCTGGAGAGATGGCCGAGCGGCTGAAGGCGCCGGTTTGCTAAACCGGTGTACGGGTTACAACCTGTACCGCGGGTTCGAATCCCGCTCTCTCCGTTATTCATGGATTGGGTTGCATTTTCCACGGTTGGCCGATGGCACTAGCCCAACCGGCAGCCGCCGCAAGGACGCCACGCCACCCAAAAATCAGGACCGCCCGAACCGCAAAATCCTCCCCATGCTCTATGGCAACGGCATGAGGATTGTGGAATGTGCGATCCCCTGGCCGGAGATTCCGGATGTGCATAAACTGAATCGTGGCCGGGAAGCCGGTTAAATTTACCTGCCGCGTTAACAAAGCCAGCGGCGGCCGGATCATGGAATTGCCGATGCACCGGCTGGTGTCCCGGGTGAATACCCCGGCGCTGGATGCTCAATGGACTCCCCACTGGGCCAATGAGTTGGCTTTTGGCTGGGAAAAATAGCGGCGGGAAAATCCGCTTAAGACCCGCCGGCCGGTTAGATTTATTTCCAAAATAAAGGATGTGGTATGGCCTTCCCCAACGCGCACCTGTTGTCCAACGGCATTAACATTAAGTTTGTGCGACAACAGGAACATTTCCTGGGCATTGGAGCGGTATCGGCCCCTGGGGTTGAGCTGCGTAGTGCGGCACGCCCGATGTTTGTGGAAATTCGTAATCCGTGGGGCGTGGAATTGCTGGATTACCGAATGAAGAACTTTTGCGGGGATGGGTCGGGGGTACGCCTGACCTTTGCCGCCTCTCGACAAGATCGGGGCATCATGGAATGGATGGTGCATAGCGTCCGAAACCGCTACGTAACCACAGATTGGACGCGGCCCGCCATACCCGCAAAAGATACAACTTTGGAAATGATTTTGCGGCCTGTTGAAAGACATATTGCGGGCCGGACATGGCTCGGGTTTTCCTATCAGTACGAGTATAAAAGCAAGGATATTCCAATCTATAAAATCCTGGATCGCGGCACCTGGGAACCCCAAGGCACCATCATTGGAAGCGAATTCTGGTTGCGCAACTGTTTTGTACCATCTCAGGTAGCGTTTACCGATGAATCGCAGTTTTATTCCAGCGAATGGTATTTGCCCACGGCCGCAAATCCCTCAATTTTTCAATTTCTGCCGCTGCAGACCGAATTGCAGGGGTTCACGTTTACCAGTGGGCCAGCAGGGACGTTGATCACCTGGGCCACACGCACCGCCCATATTCGATCACTCTTTGAAAAACCGCGCGACAGCCGGCAGATGGTTCATTGGCATGAGCACTGCGGGGATCTGGCGATGGAGTTCGCCACCGGGCCGGTGGAAGTGTTGTGGCTGGGAGGTCTATTGGACCGTGTGGAACGGTTTAATGTCTACCAGGAGATTCGGGAAACGGTTTTTGATCATCTCCATCGCCAGATCGGCATGAAACGGCAGCGGGTGTCCACATACGGTTTGATGGAAGAATGGGGACCGGCGGATCTGGACCGTTACCGCACTCAGGGGGCGACCAAGCTGTTGGCGGCTGGCGTAAAAAAAATCGGACTGGCCAATCACTGCGCCAACAATATGAATGTCTGGGGCGTGGGTAATATGTGCTGCACGGTGGATTATAAAATTCCGGAAAGTGTCGGCGAAGACAAACTCCAAGCGCTATGCCAGTTTGTACAGGCTGCCGGTGCCAAGGTGGAAATGTGGGGTAACACGTCGTTATCCGTGCTGACGGAAATTTTTCGCAACCGTAATGGCCATACCGATCGCATTCGGTTTTTGCCCACGCAAGATTCCGTGGAGCAGGCCTTGGTGAAAGCCAAGGCTGCCTGGGTGCGCAACCCGTCCAATGCGATTGAGGCGGACCACTACACCCCGGTTTTTGCGGTGCTGAACCTGCGTGACCAGACGATTCGGGATTACTGGATGCGCCGGTGGCGAGAATTTCATGATCGGATCGGCCTGGAGGGCATTTTTCTGGACAGTAGTTTTAATCTCTCCAGCGATAAATTTCACTGGGTGCAAAATGCGGCGGATCAGTCTCTGCAGGGTGCCACCGCGGATCACACTGGGCTGCTGGGAAATTTTCGGCCCGCAGAGCCGGTGCCGAGCGCCATTTTAAGCCAGTACGCAGCGCATCTTGAACTGATGACGGCCATGCAGTGGGCGGGCTTTGAGTATTGCAACGAAGATCTGGGCGTATTTGGAATTCACCGCCATGGCCCATCGGTGGATAAGCGCATTGGATCGCTGCCGATTTGGGCGGATTGTCTGGTGGAATTTGATGGGCCGGCCATTGCGCGGGCCGGCCACGACCCGTTGGATATTTTCTTTCGCGGACTCGCTTACCGCATGGTATGGATTATCTATGAGGGTCTGCAACAAGATGCCTTGTGTTTTCACGACTGATC
>JABEVA010000325.1 GCA_013044065.1 Phycisphaerae bacterium | reverse complement strand
TTTCCATTTTGTACATGCTCAATAATTCCGGAACGCTGCGGCCAGAAATGGCCATTACCGCCCTGGTACCGAAAATAGCCAAAGCCATCCAAATGATGGTGGTGCCGCGAGCGGCGGCGGTGTGGTGGCGGGGCCGGCGCTGGGTCTATTTTCAGCACCCCGGAGGTGCGTTTGTCTTGCGGGAACTTATACACCCCGTGGCGGTGCCCGGCGGTTTTGCCGTGCGGCCCGGCACATTACCGCAGCGGCTTGTGGTGTCCAGGGGAGCTCAACTGCTGATGACCATTCAACTGCAAAAGACGCTCAAGCAGTCCTTTTAATGGTGACTAGGTGGCATGGTGATACGTTGATACGTTATGGTGCCCCGGCACCTTAAAAAGATGGAATTCAGATGCTCAAGCGGATCGTAAAATTTTCTCTGCATCTTCGAGGTATCATCATCGCGCTGGCGTGTATGTTGGTGGGCTACGGCATTTATTCCATTGTTCGCGCCCGCTACGATGTTTACCCCAATTTCGTTGAGCCGCAATTGAACATTAAAACGGTGGCCCCGGGTTTTAGTCCCAGTCAGGTCGAAAAACTCGTCACCACGCCCATCGAGCAGGCGCTGGCCGGTGGGGTGGGGGCGGAAAAAACCTTCTCCAAATCGATGCAGGGAATATCCGTTGTCAAAGTGCTTTTTCCCAGTGGATCCAACATTTATCGCGATGAGCAGGCCGTTTCCCAGCGGCTGGCGCAGGTTGCCGGCACCTTGCCGCCCCATGTACATACGCCGGTGCTCATGCCGCTGGTCAGCTCCATACGCTGGGTCACCGTGGCGGCCATTACCAGCAAAACCAATGACCTCCGCCGCCTGCGCACGGTGGCCGACTGGGTGATGCAGCCGCGGTTGCTGGCCGTACGGGGCGTATCCGAGGTGGCCATTTACGGCGGCCTGCAAAAGGATTATCGCATTGAGATTATTCCCGGCCGGTTAATTCAATACGGCCTAAGTGTCAAGCAGGTGCTCATCGCGGCCCGACAGGCCACCGGCCTGGTGGGTGCCGGCGTGGTTACCACGCCCAATCAGGCGATTACCCTGCGCGTGCATGGCCAGGTTCAATCCCTGAAGCAACTCGGCCAAACGCCGGTGGCCGCCCACGGCAGTCAGGTGATAACGCTGGCGGATGTGGCCCATATCCGCATCAGCCATCTGCCACAGGTCGGCGCGGCTTCGATCATGGGAAAGCCGGGCGTGCTGATGATGATCGGCCAGGCCTATGGTACCAACATTTTGCATGTGAGTGCACGCGTAAAAAAAACTTTGGCCTCGCTCAAGCCCGTGCTGGCCGAGCAGGGCATTGCTTTGCATGATCGCATCCTGCAAGCCTCGGATTTCATCACCACCGCCCTGCACAACCTCGTTGATTCTTTGCTGATCGGAGCCGGCCTGGTCATTTTGGTGCTGGTGTTATTTTTAGGCGACTGGCGCACCAGCCTTATTTCCTGCCTGGCCATTCCACTGTCCCTGCTGGCGGCCATCGCCATCCTCACCCATCTGGGCTACACTGTTAATACCATGACCTTGGGCGGCCTGGCGGTGGCCATCGGCGAAGTGGTGGATGACGCGGTGATTGATGTGGAAAACATCACCCGTCGCCTGCGGCTCAATGCCCTTTCCACCGCGCCACGTGCGGCCATGGGCGTGGTGCTGGCCGCCTCGCTGGAGGTGCGCAGTGCCGTGGTGTTCGCCACCGCCGCGGTCATTTTGGTATTTCTCCCTATTTTCGGACTCGGCGGGCTGGCGGGCCGGTTTTTTGCCCCCTTGGCCGTGGCCTATATTGCCGCGGTGCTTTCTTCGCTTATTCTGGCCCTTACCCTGACCCCCGCATTGTGCATGACGCTGCTGCCCTCTGTGGCCGTTACCCGCCACGATGCCTGGCTCACCAGCCACCTCAAACGCGGTTATCGCCGGTTGCTCACCGGAGTTGAAAATTGGCGCACGCTGGTGGTGGCTCTGGTGGTGGTGGTAACTCTGGCCGGCCTGGCCCTGCTGCCCTTGCTCAAAACCGAATTCCTGCCGCGTCTCAACGAAAACAATTACGTGGTGCATCTGGCCCTGGTGGCGGGCTCTTCACTAAGCCAATCCATGGCCGTGGGTAACCGCATCACCGCGGATCTGCGGAAAATTCCGTACATACGTTATGTGGTGCAGCGGGCCGGCAAACCGGCGCTGGCCGGCGATGTGCGCGGGCCGCAATACAGCGCCTACCAAATACGGGTAAAGTCTCTTTCGCCGGCGCAGTCGCGAAAATTCCGCGCGGATATGGCGACTTTGATTAAAAAATTTCCCGGTGTGCTGATCTCCTATAACAGTGTGCTCTCGGAACTCATCAATCAGGGTATTTCCGGATCCGGCACGCCGGTGGCGGTGCAAATCATCGGTAACCAATTTAATGCCATCGAAAGAGCCACCGCCATGATTGCTGCGCGCCTGAAGAAAGTTCCCGGCGCGCTAAGCGTAGTGCCACAAACCGCTTCCTACGCTCCGGAAATCAAAGTGCGGCTTCGGTACCGGCAGCTCAAACGCTGGGGCCTGGATCCCCTGGCGGTTCTGGCTTCCGTTCATGCGTTAATTCGTGGGCATCTGGTCGGACACATTTATCATGGCACGCGGGTTTGGCCCGTCGTGGCGACCATGACGCCCCGCTACGCCAACCGCATCGCCATGATTGGTCGATTACCCATTCACACCGCCACGGGGGCCTGGATTCCTTTGTCCGACTTGGTACGTATCTATGAAGGTCGCGGCTTTTATCTGATTTCCCACATGAACGGCCAGCGGGCCCGCGTTATTAATATCGAACTCTCGGGTACTACCGCCGGCCAATATGTCCACGCCGCCCAGGATGCCATTGCCAAACTCCATCTGCCCGCCGGAGTGATCGTCAATTTTACCGGTTCCGCCGAGGCTGCCGCCCAGGCCCGCCATGACCTGCTGGTACATTCCGCCATCGCCCTGCTGGGCATCTTGCTGCTCTTGTTTGTGGTGCTTAAACATTTTAATAATGTTGTGCTGCTGCTGATCAACCTGCCGCTGGCCCTGGTGGGCGGCGTGTTGGCGGCGTGGCTTTGCGGCGGCGCGCTTTCGCTGGGAGCCATGGTCGGGTTTATCACGCTCTTTGGCATTACCCTGCGCAATTCCATCATGCTGCTTTCGCATTACCAGCATCTGGTGGCCCGCGAAGGCCGAACCTGGAATGTGCAAACCGCCATTGACGGCGCGGTGGACCGACTGCCGGCGATCTTGATGACCGCGCTGGTGGCCGCCCTGGGCCTGTTGCCGCTGGCTCTGGGCAGCGGGGCACCGGGCCGCGAAATTGAAGGTCCACTGGCCCAGGTCATCGTGGGAGGACTCTGTACCTCCACCCTGCTTAATTTGCTCATTTTGCCCACCCTGGCCGTGCGCTTCGGTCGCTTTGCCGGCCGGCGATAAGTGCTGGCGACGAGCTATGGCTACGGAATAATACGAAAATAGCCCGTGATTTTTGATGGATCACGCACACATATCTGAATGTGAGTTTTATCGTAAAATTCCGCGGTGTCATAGACGGGCTTACCCTCAACAAAGGCCGCACGAACGGAATCGAAACACGGAAGCCCACATCGAACCCGCGTGGCGTGGACCATATCGATGACCGCGCAATCCAACTCCCGTAGCAGAGTCGCGCCGCCGTCGGCCACCGGTTGGTTCAGTGGCATGGGCTTGCCCAGCTCGGTCGTCCAGTCGCGCAGGGCTTGGTACCCCGCCTGAATCACCGGGACATATTGTGAATCGAGCAAATTCAAACAGTAGCCCAGATCCAGAATCGCTCCAATGGCCGCCGGATCCTTGATCTTATTTTTCCTTCTTTTGCGTGAAATCTGTTGCTGGGCATACGCCAGCGCGCGAGTCGGGCTATTTTCCCAGAAATAGATTCCATGACCTAGCCAGTCGTATTCATTCTGGCTGGAACTTAGATGTCCGCACAGACCAGATAGAATATCTTCCGCCACGGATCGGTCACAGCCGTGAAACCCCAAAACAAATGCCGGTTGCTTGGAATCCATATTTCAGCGGCAATGCCTTGCCAGCCTGGTCCCATTTTTGTTGAGTACACCCGCCTCGATCAGTAGTTTCCGAATTTTGGCCGGCGAGCCACGCAGCGACTTGCGCAACGCATCTGATGCTTTCACGTGCTCTTTTACAATTTCGTTGACCGTCATCAATAAAGCCTCCTTAGCCATTATTCAAGAGAATTCTAAGTAGGAACGCAAAATGGATGCAACCATCAAGACGGCACTCAACCCATGGTTATTGAGTGATTTACAACACTTTGTTGGGTTGTAATCATTCTTCGTTCCTACTTAGCATGATCTGGGTGTTTTGGCCACGGTACCCGGCTGGGGAATTGCCCAAGGGGGGCGTCCGGCTTCACCCAGCGGACTAAGGTGCCAGGCCCCGGGCATGGCCGCTGATGGCTGAATGCTCATCGCCTGGGTTGCGGCCACAACCGCGATGTGCCACCTGCTTATATTCCGCCGGTGGCCGGATGGTCTTGGCCTGGCTACAATTCTTAGCTTGGATGGGCCCGAGAGAGACCCTGACCGGATTTTTACACCGAGGCCTCCATGCGCATAGCCGTCTATGGCGATTCCATGACCGAATATCTGCATCACCCCCCGCGGGCACTCGCCGAGCATCTGGCCCGGCTGCAACCGCCGGTGGATGCCCAGCTTTTCAACTACGGCGTTGGTGCCACGCGCGCCGAACTGGTGCTGTATCGATTGCGCTATGAATACTGGCATGGCCGCCAGCGCATGCAGCCGCTGCCCTTGCTGCTGCCGGATATTCTGGTGCTGGAATCGTGCGCTTTTAATAATTCCAACGACCAGGAGGCGGGGCTGAAAAACTTTATCCACATCTGGGATCAGATTCTTGCCACCTGCCGGGAATTAGCCCCGCAGGCCCGCGTGCTGCTTTATCTGACCATCGCCCCCATCGCCGCGGTACCCGATGAGCGCGCTAATCGCTTATTTTTTGGGGCGCTGCCGGAAATTTTTGCCCTGCGGCACCACTGGCGCAGCGTCTACCAGCAAACATTCGCCCAATGGGCCCACCGCCAGGGTTTGCCGCTGGTGGATGTGCGGCAGCACGTATTAAACATGGACGCCCAAACGCCCATCAAACACTGGGTGGCCGCGGACGGGGTACACCCTAATCCCATGGGTGTAGACCTTATTTCCGCCCGGATCGCCGCGGGTATCGGGGCCTTGCCTGGTTTGACAACATCGCCCGGAGTCGACGCATGAACAACGCCCCGAAAGATCCCGCCGCCACAGTGGCTCCGGGTGCGCCGGCCGCCGGGCCTGGCAAAAGCGCCCCCGGGAAGCACCGCAATCGCATCCTGCTTACCATCGCCTTGTTCAAGTTGTTCAAGGCCACGGTGATGGTGGCCGCGGGCGTGGCCGCCATTGTGTTTCGTAAAACCAATTTGGCCCGCGTCATGATCCATTGGGTCAACTACCTCCGGCTCGACCCGCACAACCGCTTCATCGACCCCATCATCGACCGTCTTCACCTGATCACTCCGCAGACCATGGAAATGATTGCGGGCGGAACATTTTTCTACGCCGTCATGTTCGCCATTGAAGGCTTTGGATTATACTTTGAAAAGGTCTGGGCCGAGTACCTGGTCCTCATTGATACCGCCGTGCTGCTGCCGCTGGAAATTTACGAAATCACCCGCAAGCCCGATGTTGTGCGCATCGGCATCTTGGTGGGCAACGTCTTGATTTTGACTTATCTGATCTACCTGCGCATCAAGGCCCATCGGCTCAAGCGGGCCGCGATCAACGATAAAATTCAATGATCAGGCTGGGATTGATTTCAAAGGGAATTTGTTCCGGCTGCGGCAGGCCCACCATTCTGGCTTCCAACTGGGCCGGATTAAATTCCAACCACGACGGGGTTTGATGACCGGCCAGGCTTTCCATGTTCTCCCGAAGCAACTTGTGTATCTTCTCGCGAAAGGTGATCACCGCTCCAGGTACCACCTGGAAACTTGCCACGTCCACCTTCTTGCCATCCACCTTCACCTGCCCGTGGGCCACCAACTGTCGGGCCGCCCAGATCGACCGCGTCACCCCCAACCGCCGCACCACGTTGTCCAACCGGGTTTCCAAAAGCTGCTGCAAAGTAACTGCGGTGTTGCCCTTGGCTTTTTTGGCCATGGCCATATACCGGCGAAATTGTTTCTCCAGCACGCTGTAATGGGCCTTCATACGCTGCTTTTCGCGCAGCCGAATGCCATATTCCGATAGCCGCTTGGTCCGAAAGCCATGCATACCCGGGGCAATAAATTCACTCTTGTTGTGCTTGGGAAGATCGGCAATGGCCACGCCCAAACGACGCGACAAACGAACCTTGGGACCCAGATAACGGGACATGAAAACTCCTGATTCCGCGGACCACCACCTTACAACAAACAAAACTCCGCCCGCCCAACCCAAAAACCGATTGGCAAGCGCAAGAACTTGTCTGCGGCGCTGGGCCGCTCCAAAGCCGACGTACCCGGGGAAACCATTTTCTCCGGGCCTTCTCGGCGGATGTAACTGCCAACACTATAACCCGCACCGCCGCAAAATCAAGCGCGGCGAAAAAGCAGCCGCGCCCACGAGCCGCCGCAGCCCAAGCACCCGCCAACCGCCGCTGGCCTCGGCGATGGAAGCATCGCTTCCTCCGCAGTGAATTTTAACGCGACGAGTTTTAACCGCAGGGGTTATAATTGATTGACCATTCGCTTGCGGCCATCTTGCAACGTCGCGATCTCGACGGTTACCGCGGTACCTTAACCAGCGCCACGCTATCCGTAGCCCGTCAACCTCTGCGAACCTCTGCTTCCTCCGCGGTGAATTTTAACGTGACGAGGTTTAACCGCAGGGGTTATAATTGATTGACCGCTCCCTACCGGCTTGAGTGCATCACCAACACTGCCGTATCGACCGCCGATTAACCAGCACGACGCCGGCCTGATGAAAATATCCGCCACTTCACATCTCCCGACGCATCGGAATGGCAGCGGCCAATCGGGACTCACCTGCTCACCTTCCTCGCACAGCGCCCTCTGTGCCCGGAGTTTATCCCACTCTCTATCGGGGATGTTTAACGGCCGT